>CALCEK010000102.1 GCA_937900125.1 uncultured Treponema sp.
TGAAGCCTTTTTGCAAACATACGGATATATTAACACTAATTTTGATTTTATACAAGATATTGTACACTATCCGCACAATGCGGGCGGGCGGATGTTTTGCCCGTTTGCCTAGCCCCTGTTACCAAAAGCGCAGGAAAAGACTCTGAAAGCTTCCGAATCGTTTTTTCCGCATGGCGAGTGATAAATGGCATACGCTAAAACTCCTAACTCGTGGGATAATCCAAACTGACATTTATTATTATCCCATATTTTCTTAAAAAATCAAGAGTGCTATCCTCAATTTCCTTCCCTAAAAATAAAAATGTCAAAGAACGTCAGAATTCGTGTAGGCGCATACACCTTGCAGATTTCTGTCCGCCTCGTTTGTGAGAAAATCGTGCATAAAGGTCAATTTTTTTTGGCGAAAATTCTCTGGAGCTGAACCGCACAGAACTGCAAATCGGGTCAAAATCACCTCCGAATATAAAAACCTTCCAAAATTTACAAAATCTTGTTTTAGCTAAAAGTGTGTGTTATACTAGAAATATGACTTTTATGCAAAAGTTTGCGAGCAGATTTTTTTTCTCTTTTGCGTTGCCACCGCTGTTTTTTGGTTGTGCCTCAAATCAAGTGCAAAATGAACAATCTGCGTCCCAAACGCAAGATGCCCTCATTCCTGTAATCCGAAAACCCATTCCGCAAAGTGCATACAAAGAAGTTGCAAGTTTTGGCGAGGAAGGAACCTTTAACGATTCTGAAATTGTTACGTGGAAAGAGGGAATGTCTTTTTCGGACAACAAAATCTATATCAAAAATCCGCAAAAGTTCGGCGAGCAGTCCGTTTCGCTTGTTGACGCTGGAAATGGAAAAAAAATTTTGCGCACCGAATTCAACCTTGGAACTAGCGACACTCAATACTCTCTTTTGTTTAATACCGCGGGGCAGTATCCGTATTGCGACCTTTCAAATCGCATTTTTAAAATCCGCCTTTATATTTCCGACTATTTAACGCTGTTGAACGAACCTTTTGTGCCTTATCTTTCGTTTATTGCCTATTATGGAAAAAATGAGTGGAAGCAGGTTAATTTTTCGGGCGATTTAAGCTATTTTACATTTTCGGACATTGGTCAAGGTTGGCAGGAGATTTTGCTCGATTTTTCAACAAACACCTATTCTTTGGGAAATAAAACTGGCAATTTTTCAGTTTCAAAAGAGGCAGTCAACCAAAATACAATGCTCGGAATTGAAATTAAAGCAAAAAAAGTAAACGGAACTATAAACATTCCAATTTTAGTTGAAAAAGTAGAAATATCTAGCGCAAACAAAAAGTTGCCTTAAAAAAGTGCCATTATTTTTGCGGAGTTAAAATAACGGAACTTCCTTCGGTTGGATAAAATCTGGCAGGGCTAACAATGTATGGTTCAAGCAAAATAGTTTGTGCCTCTTCATCTTGACTGATTGTTGCGCGGTACATTCCCTTAAAAAATATTTTGTCCCTCGTAGCGTCTGACCTAAATTGCACAAATACCTCTCCCGCAGAATCGATTCCCGCAAATCCCCCCGTGTCAGACAAAACCCCGTCAACTGTATAGCGTCCATTTGTAAAGCTAACAATAGAACCATCGCTACTCTTCCATTTATTCGCCTTTAAAATCGCAATAAATTTTTGAGAAGCACTTTCTTGATTTTGTGAACGCAATGCCGAAAATTTCAGCTTTTTATAATTTCCGTCCCACAAAGAACTTTCGCTAACGGGCATTCGCACATCGTCTTGAATCCGCACTCGAATTTCATCAACAGAACGCAAAGAAATGTCAATTCTGCGCTGAAGGTTTACAATTTCCAAATTTGTTGAAGAAATGTACATTCCGTTTCGGCGCAAAGTGCTTCCCTGCCAATCGTAAACTTCTTCATTATTTTCAACAAAAAAAATGATTTGATTGGAATCTTTGTCAAAAAACAAATGTCGCTGGCTAGAAGTGTTTGTTTCTGTTTTATACCACAATCCGTCCAAAAATCCTGCAAAAGTTTCAACTGTGCCGTCTTGTATGCGCGAAAGTTCTTTTTCGGCAATGGTGCTGCCTGTTACGCGGATTTGCTCCGCCATTTCGTAGCGACCAGAACTGGCATTCCATTCGTAGCGCGTTTGAATTTGGTCTGTGCTGTTTGGTTTTTCTGAATCTGAGGTGTAAACCCAAATTGGAAAAGACGTTCCACGCGCTTGTGAGCGGGCATAAGATTCAAATCGGTCTTCCTGCTGAATAAAAATAGTTCCATCGCCTTCAAGACTTGCAATCGGCTTTAGGGAAAAACGCCCATTTTCATTTTGCAACAAAAACGCCTGCAAAACAGAGTTTCCATTTTCCAAAAAGCCCTGATACACAAGAGCAATTTTGTGGTCGCCCGTTAAATCAAGTCCCATAAAAGAAAAAGTCCGCACCTGACTAACTTGCGTTGCAATATTTGCCCGCCGTTCATAGGCGTTTGTTTGCGGATTGTAAAGTCCCACCAGCAAAGAAAGATAGGGACCGCTTGCCGTTTTTATCGCACTCACTTGGTCTTCGTAGCCGTCACCATCAAAATCCATGTTCACCGAACTAATTAAAGTTTCGTCCGAATTGAGCGGAATCAAAGAAAGTGGAGTGTCGGAAGAAACAAGCGAAACTGAACGTTGCCCTTCTTCACTTTCATTTTGAATTTGGGGAATAACTACCTGCGAGCGAGTAATGCTCTCCCGCTCTGGCGCGGAAGAATACAATTTTCCCGCCAACAAAAGTGCGAGAATGGCAACAATAACTATAAAAAGTGCAAGGATAAGTTTTGTTCGCATATTTTGTGCTTTTTATGCCGCAGAATAACGCTTTAAGACTGATTTAAGAATTTCTAAACCGTCATCAATGTCTTTTTTGCTAATGTTTAACGGAGGAACAAGCCGCAAAACATCGCTTCCTGCCGTAGAAAAAAGCAAACCGTTTTCCAAACATTCTTTTTCTATTGCAACTGGATTTTCTGTCACTTGAATTCCCGTCATTAAACCGCGCCCGCGAACATTTTTTACGCAAGAAAAGTTCCAACTTTCAATCGTAGAGCGCGTATAATTTCCCAAAGATGTAACATTTTTTAGAAAATCTGCATTGTTTACGGTATCTAACACCACATTTGCGGCAGCACAAGCAAGCGGATTTCCGCCAAATGTTGACTGATGGTCGCCCGCTTTAAAAACATCTGCGGCTTTATTTCTAAAAAGACAAGCTCCCATCGGAACTCCACCCGCAATTCCTTTTGCAAGCGTTACAACATCAGGTTCAAAACCCAAAGCGTCCGATGCCAAAAAAGTGCCAGTTCGCCCAATTCCCGTTTGAACTTCGTCTGCCATAACGATTGCACCCGCTTTTCTTGCGGCATTGGCGGCTGCTTTTGCCCATTCTGCGTCTAACAAAATAACGCCGCCTTCCCCCTGAACACATTCCATCAAAAGTGCGCAAGTTGTTTCGTCAAAAGCGTTTTCCAAATCCGCATAATTATTTGCCCTGATTGTTTTAAAACCTTCGGGATACGGGGCAAATGAATCTGGGTGAAATTTATCCTGCCCAGTTGCAGTGAGCGTCGCAAGTGTGCGCCCATGGAATGACTGTTCTAGCGTAACGATTGTTTTTCTTTTGCTACTTCCAGATTTTTCGCCGTATTTTCGCGCAAGTTTGATTGCCGCCTCGTTTGCTTCGGCCCCGCTGTTTCCAAAAAACACGCCAGAAAAACCTGTGGCACTAAGCAATTTTTTTGCATACTCTTCTTCAATGTCGCTTGTGTAATAATTGCACACGTGAATCAGTTTTTCCGCTTGGCTTGAAATAGCCTTAACTAACGGAGCATAATTGTGTCCCAAGCAATTTACGGCGATTCCTGCCAAAAAATCAATGTAGACTTTTCCATTTGAATCTGTTAAGCGAGAACCTTCGCCTTTTACAAATTTTACATCAAATGATGCGTAATTGTTTACAATATAAGGATTTCCCATAATCATTCCCCAATTTAAAAATCGACCAAAAAAGTCTAGGGCATCTCGAAAAACTCGTTTTAGATAATTTTTTTCGAGATGCCGTTGAATTCTAAGTCGTTGAAATACAACGATTTAGAACATCGCATTTTCAAAGTTACCTCTAGTGTTTTTCCCTAAAAACCCAAGAAAATCAATTATGTCAAATTTCTTAAAATTATCTTAATAAATCATCGTTCCAATTCCACGGTCAGAAAACATTTCTATTAAAAGCGAATGAGGAACTCGACCATCGATAATGTGTGTTCTTGGAACGCCACCGTTTCGCGCAAGCAAGCAACATTCGATTTTTGGAATCATTCCACCAGCAATAATTCCGTCGTTAATAAGGCGGTCAACGTCCGACAAATGAATCCTCTGAATCAAACTTTTAGGGTCATTTACATCGCGCAAAACGCCAGGCACATTTGTAAGCTGAACAAATTTTTCGGCATTTAGCGCAACCGCAATTTTTGCCGCCGCAGTGTCCGCATTTATGTTGTACCGCGCAGAATCGCCAACTTCTCCCAAGGCAACTGTAGAAACAACGGGGATAAATCCTTGATTTATAAGGGATTGCAAAATTTCAGGGTGAACTTCTGTAACTTCGCCCACAAAGCCCAAATCTTCGCCACCTGATTGAATCGGTTTTGCCCGCAAAAGTCCCGAATCGACTCCGCTTAGACCAACGGCTTTTCCGCCCTCTTGCAACAAAATCCCCACTATATCTTTGTTGAGTTTTCCTGTGAGAACCATTTGCACAATTTCCATTGTTTCGGAATCGGTATAGCGCAATCCGTTTACAAAACGACTTTCTTTTCCCACCCGCTTTAACATGGTGTTAATTTCAGGTCCGCCCCCGTGAACCAAAACAACGTGGATTCCAACTGTGTTCAAAAGCACAATGTCTTCCATAACGTTCTTTTTTAAGTCCTCATTGAGCATTGCATTTCCGCCGTATTTTACAACGACTGTTTTTCCAACCCAATGCCTAAAGTACGGCAAAGCTTGAACAAGCACATTTGCCCAATGTTCGTTATCAAGTCTAGGGTCAACGGAATTTTTTTCTTCATCCATAATTTTCTCCTATGTTCGGTAATCTCCGTTGATTTTTACGTAATCATAAGTGAGGTCGCACCCCCAAGCCGTTCCGCTTTCTGTGCCATCGCCACATAAAATCAAAATTTCTACAGCTTCGCGCTCCAAAATGCGTTTTGCCTTTTCTTCATCAAAATCAACAGGTTCTCCGTCTTTAAAAACTTGAACACTGTCTTCACCGTGAACAGAAAACGGCTCTTTTTCGTCAAAATACCGCGCAACTCCAGGTCGGCTTGTAAACCAAATACTTGTTTTTTCTGGAGTAAATGGAATTCCACTATAGCCCATAGCACACAAAAATCTGCCAAAGTTTGCATCGCAGCCAAAAAGTGCGGCTTTTACTAGGGAAGATGAAATTACGGCTTTTGCAAGGGAACGCGCATTTTGCACAGAAGAAGCTCCTTGCACGTTACACTCAATAAGTCGCGTAGCACCTTCGCCGTCAGCGGCAATTTTTTTTGCCATTATTGTATTAAGACTATCTAAAGCTTCGCAAAAAGCGTCAAAATCCGCGCCTTCGGATTCAATTTTGGGATTTTTTGCCAAACCATTAGCCAAAATGACCAAAGTGTCATTCGTAGAAGTGTCGCCGTCCACCGAAACACAATTGTATGTTTTTTCAACACTACGTTTTAAGGCTAAATTAAGCATCTCGGAAGAAATGGCGCAATCGCTTGTAATAAAAGAAAGCATTGTTCCCAAATTGATATGAATCATACCACTTCCTTTGCACATTGTCCCGATTGTAACGATTTTGCCTCCAATCTCAGTTTGAACTGCACATTCTTTATAATGAGTGTCGGTTGTCATTATAGACACCCTCGCCTCTGTATGACCTTCTTTTGAAAGGAGTTTTTTTAACTCTGGCAAAGCATTTTCAATTTTTTCCACAGGAAGTTGCTGTCCTATAACGCCAGTCGAGCAAACAACAACATCTTCGGCATCAATTTCGAGCGTTTTTGCTGCCACTGCCGCCGTCCGTAAAGCCGCTTCCGCCCCTTGTTTTCCCGTACAAGCATTTGCAATTCCGCTATTTGCAACAAAAGCTTGCGCCGTTCCATTTTCAAGGTGTTTTTTCGACAATTTTACGCATTCCGCCTGAACCCGATTTTTTGTAAAAACGCCCGCTGCCGCACATTTACATTCGCTAAACACAAGTGCAATATCGTTTTTTTTGCGGCTTTCTTTAATTCCGCATCTGATTCCACTTGCTGTAAATCCTAAAGGAGCTGTAACTCCGCCATCAATATACTGCATAACAAATCCTTAAAATAAACTTAAAGCATACTCAAGCCGAGAAAGTGCCTTTTCTTTTCCTAAAATTTGAATTGACCCGATAAGCGGGGGACTAACGCGACTTCCAGTAACCGCCATTCTAATTGGCATCATAAAATCGCCTAGTTTTATCCCTAAGTCGCTTGCTTTTTGCTTTGCGAATTCTTCTGCTCCATCGTGACCTTTTTCAAAAATCACAGAAACAAATTCTTTTGCATTTTCAAGAACTTCGCGCGTTTTTGCTTCATCTAATTTTTTAGGAATAATTTCTTCCTTTAAAAGACCTTTTGGCTCGGTAAACAAAAAATGCACCATTTCTGCCGCATCGCTTAAAAAATGCAATCGTTCTTTTATAAGTGGCATTACTTTCATCAACGAAGCTTTTACATCATCACTAGACAAATTCATAGTGGTGTCAACACAATACGGCTCGCCATTTTCTCCCAATGCCACCCCAGAGTATTCAGGTCCAACTTTCGGTTTTGGCTGAGGATTTTCGGGATTTATTTCTAACGTAGCGTCCCCCGTTCCCGTAATAAATGGAAGAGTCCAAGTGTATAATTCCTCATCGCTCATTGCACGAATGTACTGACCATTGTACCATTCAAGTTTTTTGTAGTCGAACACGGCAGGAGCTTTGTTCAAATGTTCAAGTCTAAAATTTGAAGCAAGCTCTTCAAGCGTGTACAAATCTTTTCCTTCTTCATAAGAGCAGCCGAGCAACGCCACATAATTCACTATCGCCTGTGGGAGATACCCCCTCGCCCTAAATTCATTTAAAGAAGTAGAACCGTGCCTTTTGCTAAGTTTTTTTCCATCGCTTCCATTCACCATTGGAAGATGACAAAATTCGGGGTGATTCCAGCCAAAAGCCCTATACATTTGCACGTGCAACGGAGTAGAAGGAATCCATTCTTGAGCGCGCATAACGTGGCTTACTTGCATAAGATGGTCGTCTACAATATTTGCAAGGTGATATGTAGGAAATCCGTCTGTTTTTAAAAGAATTGGGTCTGGAGAAATATCTTCGTTTTTCCAAATAATATCGCCAAGTAAGTGGTCATGAAAGCGTGTTTCGCCTTCGAGCGGCACTTTTAAGCGGATAACATAGGGTTTTCCTGCGTCAAGATTTGCCTTAATTTCTTCTGGTGTAAGATGCCGACAATTTCTGTCATATCCAGGAGGCATTTTGTTTTCTGTTTGAATTTTTCGGATTCGCTCAAGTCGCTCAGAATCGCAAAAGCAATAATAAGCTTCGCCTTTTTCTACCAATTCTTGAGCGTATTTTTTGTAAAGTTCAAAACGTTCACTTTGAACATAAGGACCAAAATCTCCGCCTTTAGAACCGCCTTCGTCCCAATCGATTCCGAGCCATTTCATTGTATCATAAAGATTTTGAACATATTTTTCATCAAAACGAGTTCGGTCTGTATCTTCAAGGCGCAAAATGAATTTGCCTCCCCTTGAACGTGCAAACAAATAATTAAAAAGTGCAGTGCGAACCCCGCCAATGTGTTGCAACCCCGTAGGAGACGGCGCGTAACGAACCCGAACTTCTTTTACCTCATCAGACATATAGTAAACCTCAAAAAATTTTTGTTAAGGGCGACTTTACAGTTTTTATTTTAAAGAAATATCTCTAGAAAAAGTCCACAAAATCCCCATAAAAACGCGCCTAAATTATATAAGTATTTTTTCCCTTGCGCAAGACATCGCATTTTTTTTCAGAGAAAATCCCAAATCTCATTCCACCCTGCCACCACGCCCACAC
>CALCEK010000103.1 GCA_937900125.1 uncultured Treponema sp.
GTGTAGCCTTGCTTTCAACGCGCCTTTTGGGGCGCGGTGAGGGAGCGTAGCGACCGCGCAAGGCGTTTTTTTCTAAATATAGAAACTAGAGCTTTAACCGAAAACCCACTTTATTTTTAATTTAAGAAAACTAACGGGCGTTAGTTGCTTTTATGTTTTTATTTTTTTGTTTTTTCTTTGCGAAGTTAAAAAAAATGCTTTCCAACGCGCCTTTTGGGGCGCGGTGAGGGAGCGTAGCGACCGCGCATTTTTTTGTTGTTTAGTCCTAAATGAAATAGTTTCTTTTTTATTTTTATTTTTTCTTCTGGGGTGTTTTTGGGTGGAGTGAGTGCAAGCCCCGCCTTTCAACGCGCCTTTTGGGGCGCGGTGAGGGAGCGTAGCGACCGCGCGGGGCTGAAACGTTCTTTTTAGGTGCAACGTATCTTTTGCCTAGTAGCCCGTTAGTTTTCTTAAATTAAAAAAGCCACCCGCGAACGTCCCTTTTCTTTGCGTTGCAATGTTTTTTTTGGGTAGTTTTTATGTGTTTTTTGGTGTAATTTTGGCGCAAGTCTTGCCGTTGGTGCGTCCAACACCGCCCGCGCCCCGCGCTTGGTAGCGGTGAAACCAACGGTTTAACGGTTTAATTTTTTGAACCGTTAAGGATTTGGGAAAAACGCAAAAGGGCTTGGGATTTGCGCGATTTTTGCCGATGTTTTGCCGATTTTTTGTTGATGTTTTGTTGAAGTTTTTTTGTTTTTCTTAAATCCTTACCGCGTCCTTTTTTTAGGGCGGTTGCCATAGCTATACAGAAACTTTTTTATTTTTTTTTGCATTTTTTTTTGCATTTTTTTGTAAAAAAGCTATGTGCGGGCGGAATATATATATAAAGAGGTGCGTTGCACTTGTTTTATATTTTTTTTGCAAGGGGTTTTGACCTATGGAAAAAAGGAAAACACTATTAAAGGTTGCGCAAGGTGAACACTATGCGCTTATAACTTACGCGGACGAAATATTTTTTTGTTATTTTGTACACGCAAAAAATGGGATTGAGGAAGTTGTAGACTTTGAGGCGGAAGAGACCGCTTTTAATGCTGCATTCTTTCTGAAGTTTTATATGGATGTAATGGACGGACGCAATGACCGTAAAAATCTTTATTTTAGCGGTGTAAACAGTGCAAGCTTTGCACAAGAATTAAATGCAATTACAGAGCTACTTTTAGAGCAAAAAAAGGGGGTTTGAAACTATGTTTTACAGAGCATTTATTGAAACACTAGCCGATTTTGGCGCGTGGGGAAGAGCTGCGGAAAATCTTAAAAAAGCAATTGAGCTAGGAAATTTGAGCAAGATTGACGAGCTGGCAAATGAGCTTTTATGTAGTGGCGATAGACTACCTGACGAAATAGAAATAAACGACTTTCTACATTTTACCCTTTTGGATTGCTACCCAGACTTGATAGGCGAGCAAGAATAGAAAAATAGGGCGGATTTGGACGGTGTTGCGACACCGCCCGCGCCCTAGCCAGCGAGCGCGGCGCACACGCTTGAAACGTGTTCGAGTGGGTCTTGAGCCACCGCTCCAGACGAAAAAACACAACGCTAGCAACGAAACGAGCCACAAAAAACGTTGCAAACGCACTCCGATAGCTACAAAACGCTACAAAACGCTACAAAATAAAACGCACCGACAAGACGCACCCGCGCCACACCGCGCCAAATCCCGCCATTGCTAGCCAGCCCCAAAACGAAACACACCGCCCCAAGCTGACAAAAACCGCTAGCCCCAAAACGAAACACACCGCCCCAAGCTGACAAAAACCGCTTACACCGACACGAAAAAAACCGCAAAAAAACGCAAAAAAACGCAAGAAAAAATTGTAAAAAACGCTTGTACACACGGAATATATATATAGCAACGGTTATACACCGCAAAAAAATACACACTCTAGGGGGTTTTTATGTACAAAACACAATTTGCAAAAAAATTAGGGCTTGCCGTTGGCTTTGTGCTTTGCTTGCCGTTTACGCTAGTTTACAAAATTGTAAAAATTGCAACCGCCGCCGCAAAAAAACACACCGCGCAAAAACAAAAAACACTGTAGCCGCCCGCTAGCGCACACCCCCGCGCCGCCCGCGCCGCCGCAAAAACACGCGCTTTATAACACACACGCACCCACACCGCGCCAAATCCCGCCGCGTGGGTTTTTTTGTTGCTAGCACACACAAAACTTTTTGCACACGCCGCCGCCTTTTTTGACAGAACGCGCTATAGAAAAACAAAAAAAACTTTTAACACACCGCGCCGCGCCCTACGGCAAGGAAAAACACGCAAAAAACCGCGCAAAAATGCTTGCTACGGCACAAAAAAAAATGGCACAAAACGCCCCGCGCTAGGCACAATAGCACACGCAAAAAAACGCTTTTAAGTTATGCACAAGTTACGCACCGCCCGCCTTGTTTTTGAGGTGGCATTTGGTAAATTGCGGAAAAAACACGCGCCCCGTCGCAAAATCGGCTTTAATGTTAAAGAAATACGCCACCTACGACATACATTTTTTATGCACATTGTTTTGTTTATGCGCGGTGGCACGTTACACGCCCGCCGCGTTGCTCTGGGCGTTCCACTAACACCACCACGCAAAAACAAAAAATCCGCACATAACGTGCGGAGGAAAAAAGGAGAATACATCAATGGAATAACCAAAGATATGTTGTTAAAATAGTATAGCGTAGTGTATACTAAAATGCAACACCTAAGGGAGATTGTAGAATGGCAGAAATGAATATCTTAAACGGTACATATCACGGCCGCTTGGGGCGCACGACAGGCGTAAAATGGAAAAATAAAGAAGTTGTAAAAGGTAAAATCTGGAGTAAAACGCCCAACAATGAAACGCAAACAAAAAGCGTTAGAGCGTTCGAGTGTTTAAACCGCATTGCAAGCGCAATAGCCAAAAACTGGTGGCAATGGCTAGGCTTGTCCGATAGCAAAATGTTAAAACATAATGCAGTGGCTAGGTTATTAAAAGATTGTGTTACAGGTCATACTTTCACGCCCGCAGGTTTTTTTCCGTGTTTTCATAAAGACGGCACAAACGCTTTGCTATCGCACACGTGGGATAATGAAACAAAAATGCTATCCTTTAAGGCGCAAACTTATTTATCTGGCACACTAGGGCGGGATTTTTCTTGGATGGTGTTAGTTTTTGACCTAAAAGGCAAAGTTTATTATGTATCAGTGCCGCCCACAAAGACAGTTGAAATTTCAATATATATCCCATACGAAAACGAAAACGAACCGTTTATATTGCTTTTAAATTCGGTTAAAGACGGGAAAAAATACCGTTTAGGCGGTCTCGTGTTAAATGACTTTGTTGTGCTAGAAACGCTTTACACAGAATTGCTAAGAAATTCAGAATGGTTTTACATCGCAGACGGAGAAATTGCAGGCACAAATTACGACAGTGTAACAGTAGATTCGGAAACAGAAACGATATATATTACAGGTTAAGGAGCTATAAAAATGGATATAAGTAAATTTTCAATTCAAGATACGCTTTACGACTTAAAAGACGAAATCGCCCGCACCGCCTCAAAAGACGCAAAAACGCTTGCAGAAACGGCAGATTCAAATGCAACCGCCGCCGTAGATACCGCAAACACGGCAAAATCGGACGCTGAAAACGCATTGTCAGTAGCAAATAATATTGCTAACACTGTAGACGCAAAACTTCCTCTTGTGGCAAGTTGGAGTAAACTTGGCGCTTTAAACACTAAAAATTATTTTCATAAAGATGTTGTAAC
>CALCEK010000104.1 GCA_937900125.1 uncultured Treponema sp.
TTATGCTCTTTATCCTATTTGATTAGGAAGGAAAGAACCTCTATAACAAGTCCGACAATTGCAATGACAAGCATCGCTTTTTCGTAATCCGTCATAGACAAGCCGCCGCAGGTGCAAGCGTCCCACTGATTGCATAATACACGGAAGTCGTGGGAATGACAAGGCGGGGATGTGCGCGTATGGGTTTTCTCGCAACAATGGCGGCGACAAGGGCTTGTTTGCACACAGGGTGCGGTGTCTGCCTTGAGCGACTTTGATTTTTCCATTATAATAAGGCTATGCTTTACACAGGCACATCAGTGCAAAAAATAAAAAAACAACTAGAAGACTCCTCTGTAACGTTTGTCTTTTGCACCTGTATGGCAACGGTTTTAAATATTTTGTTTATCTTAATTGCATTTTTTAACTTTTTAATGAGCTATGTATTCAGCAAAAATGATTTACTCAATTTTGTAAGTGAAGAAGCTTTTTCTTTTGACCGAAAAACTTTTTTTGTGGACTTTTATGTTTTTACGATTATTTTTGTTCTTTGTATGCTGATTCTTTTGTGGCAAGAAAAAAATTTTTTTGTTGGCGTTGTGCTAGAAGTTGCAATGCTTATTTCTTCAAATCTTTGCCTTTACACCGTAAATGAAATTTTCACAATAAAAATATTTTTCTTTATCGCTTGGATAATAACGGTCGCAATAAAATTTGAGATGAAATTTAGCATTCCACTTCTTACACTTGGAATTTTAATTATAGTTGTAATTCAATTTTTTCCAAATCTAATTGGAATTGTTGATTTTACTTTTCCGCAAAATGTTGAACAAAAAGAATCAGTAAAAATTATTCAGCTTTTATTATATTTGTTTGTGATAGCTTTTATTGCTTTACTTTATCGTTTTGTTGTTTACAAATGGCAAAAAAGCATTCAAATACAAAAACACTTGAATCTTGTGATGTCTCAAATGACTAAAATCAATTCGCACCTTCAAGATTTTGCGCGAACAAAAAGCAAACAAGCCGCCGAAGAAGAGCGTTTAAGAATTACCCGAGATATGCACGATAGTTGCGGTTACGTTTTTGTAAACATTATAAGCCTAATGGACGCTTGTGCAAGTAGCAAGCCAATGTCTTGGGAAAAAACAAAAGAAACTTTTGAAACTGTTCATTACCTTGCAAAAAATGGTTTACAAGATACAAGAAAAACTTTGCGGGCGATTCGCGATATTCAAGACCCAAAAGAAACAAATCTGGATTCATTAAACGAAATACGAAATATTTTTCAAAAGGTAACAGGCGTTGAAATTGTTCTTGACAAAGGAAATATGAAAGGAAGCTACGGAAACACAATAAATAAAATCTTAATCAGAGCAATGCAAGAAGGACTTACAAATTCTATTCGGCACGGCTGCGCAACTTCTATTATAATTTACTTTCGGGAAGATAATAATATTTTGTATATGACAATACAAGACAACGGAATTGGGGCTTCTGAAATTGTAAAAGGAATTGGATTGAGCGGAATGGAAGAGCGGATAAAAAAGCTAGGGGGAAAGCTTACAACAAGTTCAAATCCGTACAAATGGTTTAAAACCGAACTTGAAATTCCCATTTTGAATCTACTTTCATCAGAAGGAGAATAATATGGAACAGGAAAAACTTAATATTTTGTTAGTTGATGACCAAAAAATTTTTGCCGAAAGTTTAAAAACCTATTTGATGAACTATTCGGAGGATTTAAATATAATCAGCATTTGTCCTAACGGAAAAGAGGCTTGTGATTTTGTAGAACAAAACGCTGTACTCCCCGATATAATTTTAATGGATGTTAGAATGCCTGTAATGGACGGAGTTGAAGCTTGTAGCAGAATAAAATCGCTTCATCCTAAAATAAAAATAATAATGCTTTCTACCTATGATGAAGATGAATTTGTTAGAACCGCCCTTGTAAAAGGAGCATCTGGCTATTTATTAAAAGATATTTCTCCAACTGAACTTATTATTTCTATACGCGCATTACATTCTGGAATGGTACAAATATCTCCGAGTATAGCGCAAAATCTTGTGCGAAAAACTTATGGTGTAAAACAAGAACAATTTGAAGAAACTCCAGAGTTAAAGAAAAACTTTCCTTGGTTAAAAATGCTTACAACACGCGAAAGAGAAATTTTTGCGCTCCTCGCAATCGGAAAAGATAATGAGCAAATTGCAGACGAATTAAAAATTTCTCAGCAAACTGTTAGAAATCACGTCAGTACAATCTATTCAAAATTAGATGTAAAAGACCGATTTGAAATTATACAATTAGCCAACAAAATAGAAAGATAAGGGCATCTCTAAAAATCCACAAAAATGTCTTTATAGAGATTGCCCACGACGCAAAGAAAAACAGATGTTTCGCTAGCAACGTCTAGCAACGTCTAGAATTTTAAAAGCTATTTTATAGAACCTGTTATTCCTTCTACAAAGCGTTTTTGTTGTGTAAAGAATAGTATGATTGTTGGAAGCGTCATAATCGTAACGGCTAGCATAAGCATTCCATAATCTGTAACATAACCTGCGGTAAGGTTTGTTACAAAAAGTGGCATGGTGCGCATATTATTACTTTGCATAACAATCAACGGCCACAAATAATTGTTCCAAGCATTCATAAATGTAACAATGGCAGCAGCTGCAAAAGTAGGAGACATTATTGGCATATAAATCTTTAGATAAATACCTATTTCGCTTAAACCATCAACTCTCGCCGCTTGAATTGTTTCTAATGGGAAGGCCTGAGAATTTTGTCTGAAAAAGAATATCAAGAATGCTGTAGAAATTGAAGGCAAAACAAAACCAAGTGTGGTGTTTAAAAGATGAGCTGCGCTGAACATTTTAAACAAAGGAATCATTGTAGAGGCAAAAGGAATCATCATAGACAATAAAAGAATATTCATCATTGCGTCCTTTTTTTTGTCTCTGTACACCTGAAAACCATATCCTGCCAAAGAACAAACAAATATGCTCAACACCGTTTGAATCACTGTTGTCCGCAGAGAATTCCACAAAGACCGCCAAAGACTAACAGTTGGTGTTGTAAGAAGATTCTTGAAATTCTGTATTAAATACGCGCCAGGAATCATTCTGCCCGCAATAACATCTGTACTTTTATTTGTTGCAGACACAAGCATAAAATAAAATGGGAATATAGAAAGCAAGCAAATTATAATTATAAAAACATATTCGCCAGCAGGGGCTTTGTTAAGTTTTGTATTTTTAATCTGCATTTTTATCTCCTATTTTTAACTGAATAAATGACAGCAAAGCTACCATTATAAGAATTACATAAGAAATAGCCGCCGCATATCCAAACTGCGGATTGTTTACAAAAGAAAGATTATATATATATTGAGAAATTGTTATTGTTTCATTGCCAGGACCGCCACCAGTGATGTTTCTTACCTCGTCAAACAACTGCAAAGTTCCGTTTATTGACATTATTGAAGTAAGAAGAATAACTGGGCGCAACAAGGGCAATGTTATTTTTGTAAATTGTTGTACACTAGAAGCTCCGTCAATGCGAGCTGCTTCATAAATGCTAGAATCAATATTTTGCAATCCCGCTAAGAAAAACACTGTATTGTACCCCGTCCATCTCCAAGTGATACAGATAATTATAATGACTTTTGCCCACACGGGGTCTGTTAGCCAGTTTTTTGGCTCAGATAGTAATCCAAGTGCCACGCACCAGTGATTTATGATTCCGTCCATTCCAAAAATCGATTTAAAAATCAAGGCAGAAGAAACAAGTGCTGTTGCGCAAGGTAAAAAAACGATTGTGCGGAATAGCCCTCTAAACTTTAGGCGAGGGTCGTTTAGTATGCTTGCAAGAATTACGGCAAGCAATAACATTATTGGAACTTGAAAAATAAGATAAATAAAAACATTTCTTACAGAATACAAAAATCTTTCATCTTGAAAAAGTCGAATATAATTTCTTAATCCTGTAAAATGTAAATTGTTTGCAACCCCAGATTGTAAAGAAAGAAAAAACGCCTGTATCATGGGGAAGAAATTCAATACAAAAATAAGAACCGCAGCTGGCATTACAAAGCACCAGCCAGCCCTGCTGTATTTTGATTCTAGTGATATTTTTTTTGCCATCAGACAGTCCTAAAAAATAAGGGCAGCTCTAAAAACTAAAACAATTTTTAGAACCCCCAGCGAGCTTTAAGACACTGCAATATCTTAAAGCCCGCTCTTTTAAGGCAACATCAAAAACTTTTTCGCTTTAAGTTTTTGATATTCCGCTCAATTTTTTTATTCACCCATGATGAATTTTACATTCTTTTCTGCTTTAGCTAGTGCATCTTCTACGCTAGAGCCTTTAAGGATGTCAGAAACTGCAACACCAACTTCTGCACGGGCTTCGTAATTGTAAACACCGTATTTTACGCGCGGAATATCATTTGAATAGTTTACAAGGTCTTTGTAAATTTTCTGACCGCCAAAGAAATCGTTTCCGCTTTCATACCCTTGAGAACTTGCCGCTGGAATCCAAGTTGAAATTGCGCCCGATGTAGGAAGAATTGTTTCGTAAAGTTCCTTGCTTCCTGCAAAGGTTTTGTTCAAAAAGTCAGCTGCTACATCTTGATTCTTAGAACTTGCCATAATCATCCAAGAAGAACCGCCTTGACTTGAGCTGTTTTTTGCACCCTGCAAAGAAAGACGAGGTGTATTTGTAAGAGCCCATTTTCCAGCTTGGTCAGCTTGCGCAGAAATGATTCCGACCATCCAACTTCCGTCAATAGAAGAAGCAACTTGTCCATTGTTTACAGAAGCAACAAAAGCATTCCAATCGGGAACCGCAAGACAAGTTCCGTCAGCTACCATATCAGAGTAAATTTTTAAGCCCTCAATCAACGCTGGATTTTTGGCAATGTTTGCCTTTCCGTTTTCATCAAAGAACCAAGTTCCTGCACTCTGAAGGGCAACCATTACAAAGTCAGGGTCGTTTCCAACGTAAGAAATCATATATTTTCCAGTTTTTTCTTTTACGATTTTTCCGAGTTCGTGGAATCTTTCCCATGTGATGTCGGTAAAATCAGAAACAGAAAGCCCCGCTGCTTCTATAATATCCGTGCGCAAGAACGTAGCGGTAACACCATTATCAAATGGAACAGAATAATTTTTTCCGCCAACTTCTCCAAAGGCAACCTTAAAAGATGCAAACTGAGACAAATCAACTTTGCCGTTAAGCGGAGCAAATGCTTTTGGATAGCTAGAAACATTCTTTAAAATGGCATTGTCTTGGCAAAGAATAATATCTGGCAATGCAGAAGTATCATTTGCGGTAAGAGAAGTAATCAGTTTTTGCTGTAAATCGTCCCACGGAGTTTCTACAATGTTGATGTGAACATTAGGCTTTTCGCGGTTGTAAATTTTTGCAGCCTCGTTCATAGCATAAATGTTGAAATTTGGATCCCAACACCAAACGGTAAGAGTTACATCTCCATTTGAAGAAGTTCCAGAGCTAGTGGTTTGCGCTGAATTTTCCTTTTTTGAACAGCCAGCGAATCCCGCAACAAGTCCTGCAGCAAACAATGCAGAAAGTCCGAATTTTGCAATTTTTTTCATAAATGCAACCTCCTTTGAGTAAAGTGCAAATTAATCTAGTAAATTATAAATTAAACCTATTGCACTTTGTTTTATTTAAATTTAGTATACAACGGAATTTCAAAAACAAAAGAGATATAAATACTATTACAAAAATACTAGGTATCTTGAAGTGCGCACATTTGTCAGCTAAAATGAAAAATATGGAATACACACAAGATTCTATTGCAAGTTTAATTTCTCACATTCATTCTCAAACGGCGGATTTTACAAATAAACGGCTTTCTGATTCTGGGCATTTTGTTTCTTCGCAAGGATTTATCCTCTATTTACTTTCAAAATCAGAAAAACTCACCAAAGGAGAAATCGCGCTTTCTATAAACAGGGACAAATCAACCGTTACACACCTTTTAAACATTTTAAAAAAAGAAAAACTCATTTCGGAAAAAACTTGCGAAAACGATAGCCGCAAACATTACATTTATTTAACCGAAAAAGGAAAGCAATACAACGCTT
>CALCEK010000105.1 GCA_937900125.1 uncultured Treponema sp.
TAAGAAATCCTCCAAAGTTGAATTCCTAATGTCGCGTAATCAGATTTACATGAAAACCGCCAAAAGCGATTCCAAAACGTGTGTCGTTTGCAGTAGGTTGCTCCATTTAATCCGAAAATCAAAGAAAAATCAAGTGCAACCTAAACGTTACAAAAAAGTGCGTTCTTTTACAAAAACTTTTGTTGTGCTACAATTGTTACAACAAGATTCAAGGAGACTATAAAAATGAAAGCCGTTGTATTGACAAAACCAACTCCCGCAAAAGACATTGAGCTAACCGAAGTTCCAGTGCCACGAGCCGTGCAGGGCTGGGCTGTCGTAAAAATCCACGCATTCGGAATGAATCACAGCGAGCAGATTTTGCGCCAGTTTGAAATTGAAAACGACTACATCACAAAGCCGATAATTCCAGGGATTGAGTGTGCGGGCGAGATTTTTGACATTTGCGCGGAGGATTTGGCGGACGGGCGGCTTAAAACAGGGCAGAAAGTTGTCGCGCTCATGGGCGGAATGGGGCGGAGCTTTAACGGAAGCTATGCCGAATACGCGCTTTTGCCCACACACCACATTTTTGCTGTGCAGACGGATTTGGCATGGGCGGAGCTTGCCGCTATTCCCGAAACTTATTTTACAGCGTGGGGGTCGCTCTTTGATTGCCTAAACTTAAAGCCTGCTGATTCGCTTTTGATTCGCGGGGCGACTTGTGCTCTCGGCTATGCCGCGATTCAGATTGCGCGTACACTCGGTTGTAGGGTGGCGGCAACCACGCACCGAGAAGGCAAAATCCATCTTTTAAAGGAAGCTGGCGCGGACGAGTGCATTTTGGACAATGGAAATCTTTCGGAAGAATACGGCGGTCGCTTTGACAAAGTTCTGGAGCTAGTCGGCTGCAAGACCGTGTGCGACTCTCTTTTGTGCGCAAAAAAAGGCGGAATTGTCTGCAACACAGGCGTACTCGGTGGAGTTTTTGCGCTTGACGGCTTTGACCCAATCAAAGACATTCCAAATGGTGTGTTTTTGACGGGATTTTTCTCAAATTCGCCTTCGCAAGAGAACATCGATTCGATTTTTGCATTTTTGAACGAACACAGCCTAAAGCCGCTCGTGGGAAAAGTCTTTCCGTTTACAGAAATTGCGACCGCTTGTGCCGAATGTGACGGCGGAAAAGTGAACGGAAAAATCGTTGTAAAAGTTGAATAATTGCTTATGTTACAAAATACGTGGCTTGTTCGTTGAGCGCACACGGATTCTTCGTGGCGGGCAACGCCCTATGGTGTTCAAAATGACGCACAAATTCTCGAAAAAGTTCCTTACTTGAAACAAAGCAAAAAACGTGGTAGCTTTAAAATATGGAAACTAATTTAAATACACCGCGCTGGAATCTTGACTCGCTTTTTTCTAGTTTGGATTCTGTCGAACATAAACAGAGCATTTTAACTTTGAAGTCTTACCTTGAAGAAGCGGAAACGCTTTTGGATACAGCGGATAAATTTACCCGTTCTGCAAACAACAATTTTGATTTTGAAACATGGCTTGCAACCTATCTAAAAACAAAAGAAAAAATCGAATTTACCGCTCGCACTTTGGGTTCTTATGCTTATATAAATTATTCGGTTGACACAACTTCAACACGTTGTTTAAACAACCTTACAGAAATTAGCAAATTAACATCTTCTATTGTGCAGCTTGACATAAAATTTAGCACAATGCTGATTTCTCATCAAAAATATTTGGAAAGTTTTTATCAGCGATTTCCAGAATTCAGCGAGTACAAATTTCTTTTGGAAGAAGTGCTTGAAGACAAAAAACACCAGATGTTACCCGCCGAAGAAAAACTCGCGCTTGACCTTTCGCTCACCAGTGGGGGCGAAGCTTGGGGCAGATTGCAAGAGCAGTTAATCAGCAATTTAAAAGATTCAAACGGAATCACTTTTAACGAATTAAGAAATAATGCAAATGATTCTGACCCTGAATTGCGATACAAAAGTTGGCAAACGGAACTTTCATTGCTTGAGCAAAACAGAATTTCTTTTGCGGCATCTTTGAGCAATTTAAAAGGCGAAACCCTTTTGTTAAACAAAAAGCGCAATTGGGACGAAGCCATTGACCGCTCACTTTCTTCCGCAAGAATGAAAAAAGAAACGCTTGACGCATTGATTTCTTCGCTAGAAGACGCACTTCCAATGTGGCGCGATTACTTTCAGGCAAAAGCACTTCTTTTAAGAAAAGCGGGTGCAACCGTCAGCAAAACCGCTGGCACAAAAGATGAAAAAGGAATTGCTTTTTACGATTTATTTGCGCCGCTCGAAAATCCAAACAAAAATGACGCGCAAAAAACCGAAAGCCTTTTTTCAAAAAAATGGACTTTTGACGAAGCAAAAGAATATGTCATAAAAGAATATTATTCGTTTTCAAAAGAAATGGGCGATTTTGCAAAAAATGCTTTTGATAGCGGTTGGATTGACGCGGAAGTTCGGCAAGGAAAAGTTGGTGGCGCATACGATGAAGATTTTCCGCTCGGACACCAAAGTCGAATCCTTTGCAATTTTACGGGCGATTTTGGTGGCATTGTTACGCTTGCCCACGAATTAGGTCACGCATATCATTTTAGTTGTTTAAAAGGAAAACCCGCCACGTTCTTTAATTACCCAATGACGCTTGCCGAAACAGCGAGTACCTTTGCCGAAACAATCGTCAAGCAAGATATGCTTTTGCAAAGTTCAGGTTTTGACAAAATCAGAATTATGGACTTAGATTTAACAGACGCAAGCCAAGTTTTAGTTGATATTTTGTGTCGTTTTTATTTTGAAAAATCAGTTTTTGAAGAAAGAAAAAATGGCGAATTAAATGCCGATGATTTTTGCCGTCTAATGCGCGAAGCCCAAGAAAAAAGTTACGGGTGCGGTTTAAACTCCGAGCGGCACGAATATATGTGGGCAGTAAAAGGTCATTACTACAGCACAAATCTTGACTTTTACAATTATCCTTACGCATTTGGGCAGTTGTTTGCGGCGGGATTATATCAGCGTAGTTTAAAAGAAGGGAGTGCCTTTGCAAAAACATACGCGGAATTACTTTCTCACACTGGAAATATGAGTTGCGAATCCCTGTGTGAAAAAGCAGGCTTTGATATAACAAAAAAGGACTTCTGGAAAAGTGGCATAGAAATGTACGCAAAAGAAGTTTCTGAGTTTATCGCATTTGCAAAACAATTTGACGACTAATGGAAAAACCGTTTTACGCGCAAGGCTTACAATTTTCTTGCAGGGGACTTTCTTGTTCGGCTTGTTGCCGAAAAGAGCCTGGCATTGTCTACCTTGAACAAAAAGATTTGGAAACTTTGAGCGTTTTAACGGAATTGACTATTGAGCAATTTAAAAAAGTCTATTGCCGCTACGTTGAACTTTCAAATGGAAAAAAAGTGCTTTGCCTAAAAGAACTTAGCAATTACGATTGTATTTTTTGGAACGAACAAGCGGGTTGCCAAGTTTACAAAGCACGTCCAATTCAATGTAGAACATACCCATTTTGGAAAAACGTTTTGTCCTCAAAAGAATCGTGGTTAGCAGAAAAACAGCGTTGTCCTGGAATTAACGAAGGCGAATTGCACTCTTGTTCGCAAATTCAAAAAGACCTTTCCGAATACAATTCCCGAAAAATCCTCACCGAATAAAGGGGATCTCTAAAAATGTTGTTGACAAATAAAATAAAATTGCGTACAATATAATTGTAAACAAAATAAGTAGGAGGTTTTTATGGCTTCAATTTACGATTTTACGGTCAAAGATGGTGCGGGGAATGACGTTTCACTTTCAAAGTTTAAAGGCAAAGTTATGCTGATTGTAAACACGGCAACTGGTTGCGGCTTTACTCCGCAATACAAGGGCTTAGAAGAATTGTACGAAAAATATCACGACAAGGGCTTTGAACTTTTAGACTTTCCCTGCAACCAATTTGGGAATCAAGCTCCAGGTTCAAATGAAGAAATTCACCAATTTTGCACGATGAAATATAAAACTCAATTTCCGCAAATGGCAAAAGTCAATGTAAACGGGAACGATGCCGCCCCGCTTTACAAATTTCTGCGCGAACAAAAAAAAGGGCTAATCGGAAGCAACATCAAATGGAATTTTACAAAATTTCTTGTGGCAAAAGACGGCACAGTTCTTGAACGCTTTGCCCCAACTGTAACGCCCGAAAGTTTAGATTCAAAAATTTCCGCATTACTCTAATTTTCGGTCTATTGTGTGAGCAAAAAAGTTGTGATATACTGACAAAAATGAATGTTAAAAAGTTTGCAATTTTTTTGCTTGCCCTAGCCGTTTTGTGTTTGCCGATTTTTTGCGAGGAAGCGGAAAACGGACTTGAATCATACATACGGCAAAATCCTGACCATTACAAAAATGCGCTTTCGCTGTACGAAAAACTTTTGTCCTCGATGGAAGAGTTTTGCCCCTCCGATTCTGATTTTACCTTTGCAATTGTTTTTCCAGAAATGATGCGATATTCTTTTTTGCGCGATGAACTGGAAACTTTCGTAACAAGAATTTTGTACACGGAAGGTCCAGAATCCGAAGGCTGCTCAATTGGGCATTTTCAGATGAAGCCCATTTTTGCCGAAGAAGTTGAACTCGCCATCGCAAAAGATTCCGAATTAAAATCAAAATACAAAATAATCGATTTTGCGGGCGACCGTTCCACAAGAAAATTGCGCTGGCAACGGATAAAACGCATTCGCGAAGCAAAAACCGAATGTGCCTATATTTGCGCGTTCATTGATATTTGCAAAAAAAAATTTTCTCTCCAAAAAGAAAGCACAGAACGCAGTTTGCGCATTTTGGCAACCGCATACAACGCGGGCTTTGCGTGGAATCGGGCGCAAATTGAGCTAATCGAAAAACAAAATTCTTACCCCAGCGGAATCGGGAATGAGCAGTCGCAATGGAATTACGGACAAATTGCATTTGACTTTTACAAAACGTCGCTTTACGAACGCACAAAATAACTGTTTGCGCCTAAACTTTAGCGGGAAGAAGATTCGTTGTGTTTGCAAAGGTCGCACAAAAAACATTCAGCGCATTTTGGATTTCTAGCGGTGCAAATGTAACGCCCGTGCAAAATTAGCCAATGATGTGCGCAATTCAAATAAGAACTCGGAATTCGGCTGAGTAAACTTTGTTCAACTTCAAGCGGAGTTTTTCCTTCGGCAAGTCCGATTTTTGGCGAAATGCGCAAAAGATGAGTGTCAACTGGCATAGTCGGCTCTCCCCAAACAACATTCAAAACCACATTTGCCGTTTTTCGTCCAACACCAGGAAGCGTCATAAGAGAGTCGCGGCTATGCGGAACTTCTCCCGAAAAATCGTCAATGAGTTTTTGGCTTAATGCAATAACATGACGCGCTTTTGTTTTGTAAAGTCCAATCGATTTTATGTAAACACTCAAGGCTTCTTCGCCGAGCGCAAGCATTTGTTGGGGAGTTTGTACAATTTCATACAATTTTTCGGTTGCGCGATTTACTGATTTGTCAGTTGCCTGCGCCGAAAGCACAACGCTCACAAGAAGCGTGTAGGGATTTTTCCATTTGAGTTCCGATTTTGGCTCTGGATTGTGTGCTTTAAATCGCTCCATAACTTGAACAATTTCTTCCGCACTCAATAATTCCATAGTTTCTCCATTTTTGCGCATTTAGGCAAACAAAAGTAAAATGGGAATAGTAAAAACGCAAAAAAGTGTTGTCAAAATGATTGAAGAACTGCACGCGCTACTGTCAATGCCTTTTTGCTCAAGCAAAATGAGTGGGAGATTCCCGACTGGCATTCCAAACATTACCATGCAAAGCGCAATAAGATTTTTGTCGGCGGTAACAAGGCGCAAAAGCGGAAGCAATAAAAGTGGAATCACCAACAATTTTAAAATAGCAAATAGATAAATGCGCACATCGCCAAAGACTTTTTTCAAATCGGAATTAGCAAGCGAAAACCCCACCACAAACAAAGCCATTGGGGAGGTAACACCCGCAAGATAAGAAATCGCAGTTTTTAAAAAATTAGCAAATTTTATGTCAAAAATTACAATAAAAAGTGCAAGAATAGCGGCAATCATTCCTGGATTAAAAAGTGCCTTTAACGCTTTTACCGAAAACGACCCGTTCACTAAAGCAACGCCGTAAGAATAAAAAATGATTGTATAAATTAAAATAAATTCCGTAACGTAAACAACAAATTCCTCGCCCAAAATTGTTTGAACTACGGGAATCCCAATAAATCCCAAATTTGAAAACACAAACATCATCTGAAAAACTGGGCGTTTTTCTTTGCTTCGTTCAAAAATCGGAGAAAAAATTATTCCCAAAAGAATAAAAATTGCAAATGCCCCGCAAGCAATCAGCAAAACTAAAGCGAGCGTTTGTTTGGGGATTCTGCCGACTGCGTTTTCCGCGCTAGAAATTATCAAAAGCGGGTTAAAAATTTTGACAATTAAATTTGACATTTTTGCGTTTGTGTGAGAATCGTACAAGCCTCGCTTTGTTGCAAAAAATCCCGTGCCAATCAAAAGCAAAAGGGCGAGCATCTGAAAAAATACGGTAAAAAACGATTCGGTCATTTTAGCGCAAAACAATATTTGGTAGCGAAGTTGTACTCGGTTTTATGTACAAATATTTGTAAGGGTGAAGGTCAAGCGCGTTTGTCTGCCAACCGCCCACAAGCTCAGTGTTAATAATGTTTAAACTGATTGGATGCGAAATTGGAATTATCATTCCTGCGTTTAAAAGATATTGTTCCGCCTGAGAAAGCAACTTAAACCGTTCCGAAGAATTTTCTGCGTTTGACGCATTTTGTAAAAGCGAATCGAATGTGGAATCTGCAAAGCCCGCAACATTCAATGTTGAACCGCCGTGGAACAATTCCAAAAATGCCATTGGGTCGGCAAAATCGCCAATCCACGAATAAGAAAATAAATCAGCGTTCCAACTGGGAATCGAATTCAAATAGCGGTCAAATGGAACAACTTGAACTACCAGCCTAACACCAAGCGGCTCCCAAGCACTGCGCAAAATGTCCGCCCAAGTTTTCATAATTTCTTCGCTTGTAATTGCAAAAATCAGCGGAATAACTTCGTCCGCGCTAAGGCCCGCTTTTTTTCGCGCCTCAGCCATAAGTTCTTTTGCGTCGTCAATGTCGTAATCTTTTATGCCCGCAACAGTTGGATAGCCCGCAATCGGATAAACCAAAGTTGTTGCCTGAACCGCATAATCTTTTCTTAACTCGTCATAAGGAATCGCTTCTAAAAGTGCAAGCCGAAACTCCGCATTATTCCACGGTTTGTTTTGCATTTTAAAAAACAAATACGAGGTTCCAAATTCCCCCGCCACGTGAATTGAATCTGTATTTAAGATTTTTGCGACTTCCGCATTTCCGCTAATCCAATCTGCCTTGCCGATGTTAAACAAATAAGTGTTTTCCGCAAGGTCATCGCTTTGCACAATTTCAATTCCAGGAAGTTGAACAGAAGAAGAGTCGCGGTACTGCGCATTTTTTTTCATTTTCAAATGTCCGTCCGCATAAGATTCAAGGACAAATGGTCCGCTGTAGACATTTTTTTTATTGCTTACGGCGGCAAATGCGTGGTGACACAAAATACGCGGAAGGTAGTCGGTAGGTTCTGTCAAATGCACAACCAAAGTGTTTTCATTCCGCACAGTGATTTTGACATTTTCATTTTTACCCTGACCGTTTCTAAATTCCAAAGCTCCTTCAATGCAATCTAAAAGCGAAGCAAACGGCGCATTCGGCGTAGAAAGCAAAGTAATCCAAGAGTCGCGGATAGTCTGAGCTGTAATTGGCGTTCCATCGCTAAAGTTAATATCTTTTCTGAGCGTAAAAGTCCAGCGTTTTTTGTTTCGGGAAACAGTGTAAGTTTGACAAATTGCATTTATGGGTTCTAAAGTAACTGGGTCGTAAGAAAAAAGCCCTTCGTATAAGCCGTTTAAAACATTTGCTTCGGAGGCGTAACTTGCGGTGTGGGGATTTAGGTCATATTCGTGTTCCGTATCAACAATGGTCAAAACCCGTTGCAACTCTGGGTTTGGCACAGAATAGTCATACGCAAAAACATTTTGTAAAACAAAGCAGACAAAAAATCCCGCAAGCACTTTGCGCACATTAAAAAACTTATTCATTTTTTAACCCCAATTTTTTCATTTGCTCCTGCTCTTCAATGTAGGCACAATATTCCGATTTTATCTGATTCGTCTTTATCATCAGATTCTTTATTGTCGAAAGTTCCATTTTTATGCCTTTGACTTTTGCCCTATCCGCTCCGTGAACCGCATTTTTAAAAAAGTCATCAAGTGCGCCAAGAGCAACGTGCAATCTTCCACAATCAACTAATTGTTTTTCAACAAATTCCAAAATCGTTTTTTCAGCTTGAGCATTTAATTTTGCGTACACGGGCGAATTTTTTACCGCAAGCCCCTGATAGTATTTTACCCGTTTTGCCAAATTCGCAGAAAAATCTGAAAAATTGACTTTTTCGTGGCGGCGAGCATTTGTTGTTTTGTCTACCAAAGTTATTGTGTAAAAAACAGGCGGCTCGTCAATTCCAAACGCTTTGCGAAACACTCGTTTTATTTTTGTACCAAGCGTGTTGTTTTCCATCTGCAAAATGGAATGATTCCCTTGAAACTTATTCAAAACATTTGCGTATTGTTCCGCAGTTCCACCTATAACCCTAACGGCATCCATCAGCATTTCGTGAGTATCAACGGAGGCATCTTTTACAACTTTCTTTTTTTCTTCAAATTGTAGCTTTGCGAGTACCTTTTTTTGCAATTCGTCTTTTTCGGGCGAAAGTTCTTCTGCAACAATTTCATTTATAAGTTCAACTGCAAATGGGCGTTTTGGCATACACGTAGAAAACAGTCGCTTAATTTCTGCAACAAATGTTCCTTCTGACTGCATTTTGCTTTTGTCAAACTGTTCATTGCAAATGACGTTTTTGCGAACATCGCCTTTGTACCGCTCTTTTTGAAAATCCGAAAGTGGCTTTAAAATAGTGTTAATTTCATCAAGTGCCTGTCTGCCTTTTGCAAGGTTATCATTTAACATTGCAACTTGCAAACCTTGCGTATTGTTACGTGCCTCCGCCAAAGCAATAGCAAGCGCACGAGTGTTCACTTTTGCCGAATTGATTGAAAGATTCGCCCAGTTGAATGTCGCGTTAAATTCCAAAAGTTTCCGAATTTTTTCTGTATTAAGATGCTCAACGGCAAATTTCATATAATTACAGATAAATTCAAGCATACTTTGGTAATCGCTTAATCTGATTCCTAATTTTGAAGCCCGCTCATTGTCATTAAATGGAGTGTCCTCTGGAGGAACAACGGAAGAAATCTTTTTATCTTTTTTGTATGGGTCGGGAACAATTAAAGACCTCCGCACAAGAGTGTCAATGATGTTATTCACACAAACAAGATGCATTCTATAGTCGTCTTGCACCTTTGGCAACTGAGAAGTATTATACCAATTTACCTTTGATTCTACAGCAGCTATTACTTTTTCGTTAAAATCTTGTGTATTTTCATCCATTATGTCCGACTCTCCAATAGCAAACAAAAAAAGACAAAATGCCTTTGTAAATTTATCGGATTTTTTTCCGATTTATTCACCTGATTCACGTGTTTTTATCGTAAGAAACCTAACTTTCATAAAAACAAGCGCGTCAAAATTTTTCTACTTTGCTATAACAATTGCGCAAACACAGAATCCAAATCAACCTGCAAAAAGCCCGCTCGTCCCGTTTTGTAAAAGGTATTTTGTTCCCAAGAAACATACAAGTAAGAGCCAGAAAGTGCAAAATCGCCATAAACATATCCAGGCGGCAAAAGCGGCAATCTAAAAGCGGCAAGATTTTCTCGTTTTACATAGGTGGTTCCATCGGCAAAAAGCGCAATCAGCGTGTCCTTTTCGCCAGGAAGCTTTGCGCGGTAAAACGCAGCGTGGGCATTTAGTGGCGCACTTCCGTTTCCTGCCTGATAATAACTGCGCTCCGAAGTTCCACTGCCATCTTTCCACATTATATAGAAGGAAAATTCGTCTGGAATTGAATTAAGCAAATCTTTTAATTCTTGAGGAGCGTCAAAAAACAAAAAAGGCATATTTAATTCGCGATATTCTTTTTCATCTGATGGGCGAAACAAAAAAAGGCTTTGAGTGTTTAACACGGGATTCATTTCTGTGAGCGGAATAAGCGGTTCCCAAAAAAAATACTTAAATTCCGTTCTATTGGATTCTGTGCGTTTTGCGGCGCAAGCCCACGATTGTCCATTCCAAAAATAGCCGCTAATTTGGTCGCCCGAATCTAGCCCCAAGTTTTCGTAAGAAACCAGCGGATAAAATAATTTTGAAGCGGAATTAAATTCCACCAAAAACGGACGAAATGTTTGTTCCGCAACTGATTTTTTTTCATCGGAATTAAAAAAGGAGCTTCTGTACAAGTAAAAAACGGGTTGCCCATTGCAAACAACTATATTTTCTGCCGTAACATCAGAAAAAAATGACGCATCCGTGTATAATTTTATGTCGCTCCCAGAAAAATTCAACATTCCCAAATGATTCACAAGCGCAAAAGACTCGTTTGTTCCACTTATGCGCACGGCTTCGGTCCAAGCAGTTTCGTGTACCGATGGGGAATTTTGTGGCAAATCGACTTTAACAAAATTGTCGGCGGTAAAATAGTACCATTCGTGATTTTTTTGCGATTTTGTAAGTTCAGGCAAATCTTGCATAAAAACTGCTTGTGTTTTTCTTGAACAAGAAATTAAAATTCCCCCAAATGCTAAAGTTAAAAAAAACAGTTTTGCAAAATGTAGCAATTTTCCCATAAAAATACTATAACCTACCCCCGCCCATTTTGCAAGCACAGTAAAATTTGCTCAAACTATTCAGTTGTATAGCCAAAAAGCGCTTCATATTGCCTAGAATCCTTTGAACCAAAAATTAAAATTTCGTCCGCATTAGAAGGAATTGTAAAATCAAGCTCAAATTCGCCCGTTTTATGATTTTTTGTAAAAAGAAAAAACTCATCTTCCCCCAAAACAATCGCCAAACTAGAATACGAGGTTGTGTAAACAGAAAAATGTTGCTCGCTTTCTTTTGCAAGGCTTCCGTTTAGTGGCGAATTTAGCCTAATATTTGCGGCTTTTTGGTACGACGGATACATTTGCGGAAACCGCATCTTAACTTTGCCACAACCGTCGTAGTCAGAAGAAGCAAAAACTTTAACCGACAAAACTTCTTCGTAAAAAGAACTGTTCAAATTGAGCAAGTTTGTAATTTTTTTGTTTGCCTGATTCTGCGGATTGTCAAATAAATCTTCCAAAAAATAATAGCGACCATTTTCCTCAACAAGCGTATAGGAGCTTATAAACAATTCCGCTTCAGTTTGCGTAATTTTCTTAGAATCGAGCAAGTTTTGTACAGAGGGAAGAATGGATTGTTCAAATTGCGATTTTGAAAAATAGCTTCTTGGCTGAGGATTTACATTTTCCTTTGCTCCAAGCCAAAATGTGTACACTTTTTTATCTGGAACATCGAATAAAAATCGAATGTTTTTTCCAAGATTTTGACTCCAAACAAAATTTTCGGTGTTAACATCGGGATTATCGCCCTGCAAACTCGCAAAAAGCATAACTCCCGTTTTTGAAAGGGAAAAATCGAATCCCGCAAAATCTGAAATTTCATTTTTATAATTTGCCGCATCTTTTCCCAAAGAAAGCCCATAGTAAAAAAAACGCCCAGAAAGATACGGCTCTTGCACAAATTGTTCAGGGCTTCGGATTTGCGCTTTTGGGAGCAACTGCCATTTTTCATCTTCGGGCAAATGGGAATAAATGAATTGTGCGGGCGTTAAATTATACCATTCAAGAGTATAGTTTTTTATAAATGTCCTTCCTTCAACAAAACCTGCGTCCCACGTTACGTCAATCAACTTCCATTTTCCGCCGATTTTAATTGCGTTCCATGCGTGGTCACTTTTTTCGCGGAGATAACCTGGATAATTAAAACCTTTTGACCAACCTGTAACAATTTCCGCCTCAACATTCGCAAGCGAACACATCACCGCCATAAGATTTGCGTAACCCACACACACGGCTCGCCTTTTTGTAAGGACTTCTTGTATTCCCTGCGGCCCCGCGCCTTGTTCCGAAAAAACATCCGTGTCGTATGCAATGTTATCGCAAATCCAATCGTGCAAAATTTTTACTTTTGCCGCAGTATCGCTTGAACCTTGAACTAAAAACGCAACTAAATCAGGGAGCGTTTCTTTTGGGGAAACAAAAATTTGTTCCTGAATTTTTTGCGGCACTTTCCGAACTCTTGGATTCATCGTTGCACCAAAAATTTCATTTGCAAAAAATAAAATTGCTATGCAAAATACAAAAAATCTTCTATAAAAAAACATATTTTTAATTATGGAAGTAGTTTTTCTGTTTGTCAAATTTTTCCTCCAGCCAAAAATTTAATCAATTTGTGAAACAAAACCCGCGCTTCTTCCAAAAATTTCTGGTTCGTACATACATTCGGCAGTTATTGCGGGAGTTTGATACGTTCCACGACGCTGCGCTCTAAAGATAAATTCAAAACTTTGCGCACCTTGCGGTAAATTATTCCAAAAACAGCGCACTTCTGCGTCATACAATTCTTGGCGACTCATATACGAGTACCAATATGAGCGTTTTTCTGATTTTTCTGAAAGTGCGTTGAGCGTTTTAAATGAGGTGTTTAAAATTTCACAACCTGCGGGAATTGAAGCGCGAACGGCAACAAAAGTCCGTGCCTTTGTTGAAGTGACATACACTTTTTCCCTATAAATTTCTCCGCTTTTTAAGTGGGACGGGTCTACTTTTTCTCCAGTGCGCGAATCGTACACTTCTGTGTAAACACAAAGTCCTTCATCGCGGGCAGTTTGCTCACTGACAGGAATTGTGTAAGAAAGACTTGCGGTGTAAAAAAGAGTCCCCTCGCCATTTTTTGTAATAGAAAGCGGAATTTCTTTTTCGCGAGCAATATTTTCTGGCAAAAGGGAAGAAGATTCAGAAGAATTGTTTTGTCCAAAATTCCAAACTTTTGTTTGCAAAGACGCATTAACTCCCTTAAAGGCAGAATCCATCATTTTTTGAGAATCCAAGAAAACGCTCGAAGTAAAATCCGTTTCCTCAAGTTTATTTTCCTTAATATAAGCTGAAATTGCAATCAAAACTCGCGCAGTTGCCGCAGTAGACTGCCAATAACCACGATAAGCCTTTTGCAATTCGAGCAATTCATACAAAACTCGGGAATTATACACATCGTTTGCGTTTAAGCGGCTAAACAAATGCAATGCAAGTGCAAACCGCTCTGGATTTCCATTAAAAAATTGCCAAGTATACCAATTACCCGTATCTTGAAAACTGCAACCGCGCGATGTTAAAGCCATAAGATTTTTCACTTTTACAGACGCCTCTTGCGCTAACTCGCGATTTCCGCTTTCTAACGCCGCAAGCCCCACAAGTGCATATTCGCCCGCTCCGTAAGAACGTTTTAAGAAAGTTTTAAGTTTTTCTGCATTATATGGCTCGCCCAAAAGTGATAAAACATAAGCCGCATAAGCTTCTGGAAAAGCGGTGCGTTCCGAATTTTCAAACTTTTGCGCTTGCACTTTTAAGTATTCCGAAAGTTTTTTCAGATTTATTTTTTGTGGCAAAACATAGCCATTTTGTTTTGCAAGAGAAAGGATTTCTGCAATCCGCAAACTAACCGCAAAGGAACTTTCAGAACCATCGCGCCAATACGGAAATCCGCCGTCCGACTTTTGTACGTCCGCCCAAGACAAAAATTCAGCATTTACAACTTTTTTTACATCTTGAATTTCGCTCTTCAAATTAAAAACATCGATGTAATCGCCAAAAGCAATAAGCGGTAAAATCGCCGCCGAACGCTGTTCCATACATCCGTATGGGTAATGAAAGACATAATTCACCGCCGAAGAAAGCGAACCTAATCGGGAAGAATCTAGCTGAACGGTCAAACTGCCAAAATCCGTGTTAGACGGAATAACTAGCATTTCCCCCGTATTTTTTTCATCTGGTAAAATTTCCCCAAGCGTTGTAACGGTTTCAAAAACAGGTGGCGTGTCAATTTCGAGCGAGCGGTAAATAATTTCGTTTACAATGGGGGATTCCACGCGGAATTTTAGCGTTATCCAACCTTGCGATTTTGCTTTTAGGTCAAACAAAAGCGTTTTTGTGCTACTTTTTTCTAGCAAAACTGAGCGGGAATACGTGCCGTCCACAAAAGCCTCGCCATTTTTTAGATTTAGCCCATCTTTTTCCGTTTCAAAAGTTCCGTCTGATTTTATTTTTCCCGAAACGACCGAAAGCGAAACTGTAACAGGCTGACTTTCTTCGCCAATATTTGTAAGAACAACGCCAACTTCCGCTTTGTCGTTCGGACGTAAAAGTTTTGGTTCAATATCGCGAACAGAAACGGGGTTTGCGGCAACAAGAGACGCTTCCTCTTTTGCAAAGTTTTGTTCTTTTACGCCCAAAACAATCACCGCGTACTCCGTAATTGAATCTGGAAGCGTAAATTTTGCGCTCAAACGAAAAATAAACGACATAAAATTTGCGCTCAGTCGAAAAATATGCTAATGAAAATCTGCGCTCAGTCGAAAAACATACTAAATAATTTGCATATATCAGAAAAAAATCACTACCTTTGCAGCGGATTCGAAATGTAATGGTCATTTCGGAAAAGAGGATTACAAATTTTAAGGCTATGCAATTCTTTGATAGAATACGGGAAACGGAGGCTTTAAGAAACATTCAAAAGCAATCGTTGGAACATGCACAATTCACGGTTTTAACAGGCAGAAGGCGTATCGGGAAAACATCCCTTGTTTTTCATGCGTATCAAGATACGCCATTCCTCTATTTTTTCGTGAGTAAAAAGGCGGAAAGTGAATTATGCGAGACGTACCAACGTGAAATTGCGGACAAATTAGGTGTCCCGATGCTTGGGCGTGTCACACGTTTTGCTGACATTTTTGAGTATCTGATGCAACTCGCCAAGCAACAACCGATTACGCTTTTTGTCGATGAGTTTCAGGAGTTTCTGAAAGTCAACCCATCGGTATATAGCGATATGCAGAAGAGTTGGGACATTCATAAATACGATGCGCATATCAATCTGATTGTCGGTGGTTCGGTACAATCAATGATTCATAAGATTTTCGAAGATAAAAAAGAACCCTTATACAACCGCCAGACATCCAAGATTCAATTGAATCGCTTCGCTCCTTCCATTCTCAAAGAAATACTTGCGGCGCATCATCCAGACTTCTCCGCCGATGATATATTGGCACTGTATAGTTTCACCGGAGGCGTTGCGAAATATGTCGAGTTGCTAATGGACAAAGGTGCCTTCACACGGCAGCAAATGATAGAAACAATCATTCATCCGGATTCCATTTTCCTGTCCGAGGGAAAGAACCTGCTTATCGAAGAGTTCGGCAAGGAATATGGCATCTACTTCTCCATCCTTACAGCGATAGCCACCGGACATAGCCAGCGCAGTCAGATAGAAGATATTGTCGGTCGAGAAATAGGCGGTTATCTGACTATGTTAGAAGACACCTACGGCATCATTCGTAAGCATAAACCGATGTTCGCAACCACCAACAGCAATGTGCGCTATCGGTTGGATGATAACTTCCTGACTTTCTGGTTTAGGTTTGTTTTCAAATACAATTACATGTTAGAGATAGATGCTTACGATGCCTTGCGTACCATCGTTGAACGCGACTACGAGACCTTCTCCGGCAAGATGCTGGAACGCTATTTCAAAGACAAGCTGATAGAGGAGCAACAGTTTACGCAGATAGATAACTGGTGGAGTCGGAACGGCGCAGACGAGATAGACCTTATTGCCGTCAATGAGATTACCAAACAAGCCTCGTTCTTTGAAATCAAACGTAACGAGCAGAAAATAGATTTGCCGCTTTTGGAGCAACGGGTGAGTGCCTTCCTTGTAGCAACGCGCCAACTCAAGAAATACACCATCCTTTCAAAAGGATTGTCTATGAAAGATATGTAATATAAGTTGAATATAGTATGTC
>CALCEK010000106.1 GCA_937900125.1 uncultured Treponema sp.
GTAAATTGCATAGCGGCAAGCAGTAAAATAAATGTTTGTTTTGTGGGGTAATTTATGAGCAGATACGACGGTTTGATTATCCCGCGAAGTTACAGCGAGTACATAAACAAAACGGACGCGGCGACACTATCACAAGCCCTGCGATTGTCGGGGGTGGTACAAGATAAGCCAGCAAAGGAAAGCAAAAGCCCGATTGAAAGCGGCGGCGTATGGGGAGCAATACACGCAATTTCGCATAATATCCCGCGCGTAACGCCAAAAGATATAACGGCATACATTACCGACGGCTCTTTTTGGAATCGGTTAGCGGGTACAAACGGTTATGCGCTTTTTGAAGATATATATGTCGGTGATTATTTCAAAATGAGCCGCGCTATTTCAGCATACGAGCGCACAGGACAGTGCCAAACAACAGGCTCGCAGTATGTAACCATTGCGGGGCTTGATACGATGATGAATAACGGCGACCAAGGAAGCGGCGTAAATTATCATCATGCCGTCATGGTTGCGGGACAAGGGTTCGGCGGTGCACAGCATTTCGGAAGAAGCCGAATGAACGCGACAGACACCACCGAGGGCGGCTACAAAGCAAGCGAAATGAATACGCTTGTTTTAGGCGAGGTAACAAGTACAGGAAGCACGGCGGCAGACGCGACAATTAACCAACAGCTCTACGCGGAGTTTGGCTCGCATTTGAGAACCACCCGCGAACAGGTGTCAAACGCAATCAACGCAACAGGCTACAACAGATTTGGAAGCGCGACAGGTTGCGCCAGTGGCTGGGAATGGATAAGCGCACAGGCTATTTTAATGAGCGAGGTTGAAGCCTACGGTTCTATTGTATGGAGCAGTGCGGGATATGACACAGGAAACGCCAATAGACAACTTCCCCTTTTTGCTTTCAGCAAACAGGCACAAAATAACCGTACGGCGTGGTGGTGGTTGAAAGACACTGCGAGTGCGGCTTTTTTCTGCACTGCCAACAGCCTTGGCAATGCCAACTACTACGGCGCGAGCTATGCGTACACTTGCGTTCGCCCCCGCTTCATAATCGCATAACCTGCAATCACCGCCCCGTGCGGGCGGTTTGCAGGAAAATATATTTTTTGTAAGGGTTGAATAAATGAGCGTTTTAAAGAATCTGCAAGATTTAAGCGACTTGGAGTTTTACAAATGCGCCGAAAAATTGCAGGACGATATAACCGATTTTTGCTTGCGGGATTTTGGATTGAAGAAAAGCCCGCGAAGCGTAAAACAGGTAATAAAAAATATCGACGAAAAAGACCAAGAGGAGATTAACGCGATATTTGCAAAATATGGCAGAACGCCGAACCAGCAATTTAGAAGCGAATACCCCGAATGGTTTTTGAAGAGCCGAAAACTGAAATTGATAAAATATACTGATACGCTCATAGGTTGCATAATCGAAGCAAACTTGATTTATGCCGTAAGTATTGCGGAGTGCGACCAGCGGCGAGAATTGCAAAACAACGCAATAGGCGTATGCGGCAACCTTTACAGGGAATTACAGTATTTAAAACGCCACCTACCAATAAATCTAAACTGGATAACAGGAACGCTCGCAATGATAAAGCGGGAAGAAGTTTTATTGAAAGGCTGGCGACGAAGTGACAACAAAACACGAAAGAAAATTACAGAGGGTAAAGTTTAATTTTGCGAGTGCGGCTAATTTCTGCAATGCCAACAACAATGGCAATGCCAACTACAACAACGCGAGCAATGCGAACAATTACGTTCGCCCCCGATTTGAATGGCGCATAAAGTTTTTAGACAAATGCGTTATGTGAAGGAAACTTTATCCCGTGCGAAAGCCGAATAAGACGGGCGACGCGGTTAGTTACGACTAGAACCGCTATACGCGCCCGCCCCCATTTTTTGAGGTTAGAAAATGTATGAGATTTTAACTGATTTGAACATTTTACACGAAGCATATTTGCAATGCAAAAAAGGCGTAGAGTGGAAAGAATCAGTCCAGCGATACGGAATGTATGAACTTCTAAACATCGCGGAATTGAGCGAGAGCCTTAAAAATCATACCTACAGGCAAAAACCGTTCTACGAGTTCGATATAAACGAACGGGGAAAGAAACGACACATTAAAAGTTTGCACATAAGCGACCGCGTACTACAACGCGCACTCTGCGACAATATCTTAACACCAGCGACAAAGAAATATTTGATTTATGATAACGGCGCAAGCGTCAAGGGTAAAGGTATAGAGTTCACCCGCAAGAGATTACAGGCACACTTAGAAAAATATTACAGACGACACGGGCGCGACGGTTATGTTTTGCAAATCGACTTCTCAAAATATTTTGACAATATCGACCACAAGCAAGTTTTGCGACTTTTCGCCAAGCATATAAGCGACGCGGAAACAATGCAGTTATTCACGGAACTTGTAGCGACATTCGGCGACGGCGGCAAGGGCGTAGGCATTGGCTCGCAAATATCGCAAATCATAGGGATTTACTACCCTACCGAAATAGACAACTACTGCAAAATTGTAAAAGGCTGTAAGTATTACGGGCGATATATGGACGATACCTACATCATACACCCCGACAAAGATTTTTTGAAAACTCTATTAAAAGAGATTGAAGAAATATGCGGGCGTTTGGGAATCGTAATAAACAAAAAGAAAACGCAGATTATAAAACTTTCGCAGGGCTCCACATTCCTAAAAATCCGCTATATCTACGGCGAACATGGAAAAATAATCAAAATCCCCTGCCGTAATTCCATAACACGGGAGCGGCGGAAATTAAAGAAATTGAAAAACTTTTCTCTTGCGGGGCGCATAACGCCCGAAGAAATCCGCGAGCAATACAAAAGCTGGCGCGGGAATCTAATCAAATACAACGCATATAAAAGCGTTCGTTCTACGGACGCATTATATAAATCTTTATTTTGGGGGCAAAAATGGGAAAATCCAAAAAAACGGAAATCGACCGTGAAAGAATCGAAAGCGAAATAAGGACGCTTCAATCAAAGTTGGACGCGCCAACTAGCGACATCGGCGACTGGAGAATCATCAAGATTTACGAAGCGCGGCTTAGTGGCGAAAGCGACCCTTACGATTATGAGGAATTAAAAGCGGCACGGCAAGCAGTGCGCGACAAAATCAACGAACTACAGGCACAACTAAAGGGGGCGGAATAATGCAAGCGGGGTTAATTCTATCTCAACAGGACATTAAAAAGATTATCGCCGAACATTTTAAAGTAAGCGAGGATAAAGTCATAGCGTCCAAGTCATTTATTGTGGTACAGGAAACAGACAAGCCACACGAAAAGAAGATTTAAAAGCACGGGGGGAGAAATCCCCCGCTTTTTTTTGCCCGAATGACTATAAAGGCAGAGGGCAAAAAAATGACAATCACACAGAAATTATTAACGCCGAACGAATACAGCAGACCGCAGACACCAATAAAGGAACTGCGCGGCATTGTAATTCATTGGACGGCAAACCCGCACGCGAGCGCGGAACAAAACCGCCTGTTTTTTGAAGCAAAAAAAACGGGCATGGGCGGCTATGGCTCGGCTCATTACATCATCGGGCAAG
>CALCEK010000107.1 GCA_937900125.1 uncultured Treponema sp.
AGATGCCACTGCAAGCCGCCGTTTTTCTCCTCCAGATAAAAATTGCGCAGGAGAATCTGCTTTGTGCGCTAAAGAAACCATTTCTAATGCCTTTTGTGCAAGCGGATACGCACTTTTTTTAGAAAATCCACGATTTTTTAAACTGATTGTTACATCTTCGCGCGGAGTGTCGCCTAGAATTTGCGTTGCAGCATCTTGAAAAATCAAGCCAGGCTTAGATGAACAATAAACGCTCCCAAGAGATGCTTCTTCAAGTCCCGCGATTATTGTCATCAGAACACTTTTTCCGCTACCATTTGCGCCCGCAACTATTGTAAGAGTTCCTTTTTTAAAAGTTGCACTAACAGAATCTAGGGCAAGAGTTGCATCTTTTTCTAAACCATAAGAAGCAAAAATTTTACTCACATCTTTTAAGATAATTGCGTCTTCATCTGTCACTTAGACTCACCGTTAAACTTTGAAGCAATAGCGTCCATTCGCTCTTTTTTTGCCTTCATAGCGGCAATCAATTCGGCTTCCTCTGTTTTTTCATCGGAATACAAATATCGCGCCAAAATCGGTCGCAAAGTAGCCGCTAAAGGAACTGTGATTATCAATTTTATCAAATCGCCAGGAATAAACGGAATAACAGTCCACGCAAGCACTTGTTTTAATTGTCCAGTAGTAGAAAGGGGAGTTAAAACCGAATTAAGATTATTTTCAGGATTTGAAAGAACAACGTGCCTAAACCACGGAACACCAGGAATGTACACAATAAGATAGCCCAAAAATGCAGCAAGTGCGATTTTTAACCAATGAGCAACTTGGAATTTTTTTTCAAACGTGTGCGGAGTTCCCAAAATAAGACCCGCAACAAGCGCACCCAAAAAATATCCCCAAATGTAACCGCCAGTCGGTCCGATTAAAATTGCCATTCCCCCAACTGCACCAGAAAAAACAGGAAGTCCAATCGCACCTAAAACAATAAAAAGTCCAACAGCCCCCGCCCCTTGAATACCGCCAAGCGTACACCCCGCCAGTATGCTAAACATATTTTGTACCGAAATAGGAACACCCCCCGGAAGCGGAATAGAAATTAGGCATCCTACGCAAATTAAAGCTGCAAAAAGTGCGGTAAACGTGCTTCTTAACGTTAAACGCAGGTTTCTTTCGGTCATAGCTCCTCCTATTTTATTTTCTTTTTATTGTGATATATATTTTAATTCTATTTGTCAATATAATTTTTTCTGAATGGATTCTTATTACATTTGCAACAAAAAATATTGCTACACAAATTAAAAGTACGATAGGGAACCAGTCGCCTGCTTGGGAGTAAATGGTCGCTTTTCGGACATAAATTGGAACTGAAACGCCTAAAGCTTTGTAGGTAAACACTGGAATGTCCGCAATTATTTTTCCACTAGGATTTACAACCACCGAGTAGCCAGAATTTGCGCAGCGCAAAAGCGTTGTCCTATATTCAATTGCCAAAAAACTTGCAACTATAAAATGCTGATATTCTGCGCTTGGCATTTTTGACCAAGAATCATTTGTAATATTAAAAAACGCCTCGCTTCCCATATTAAAAAGCGGTCTGCAAACATCAGAAAAAGCGTCCTCAAAGCAAATGGGAACTGTAAACTTAAAAACTGATGCCGAAGAAACATTTGTATTTTCAAGATAACGTTTACTTTCGTCAAAATTTACCATTCCGTCTGAGTTTAAAGAAATTTTTGCAAAACGTTTTAAGTTTTCTTCAAGGGGAGATTCATTTTGCAAAGGTTTTAGGGGAATTTCAAAAAGGACAAATTCTTTTCCACTAGACAAACTAGAAGTAAAACCCACCACGTTTTTCATAAAAGCATTCATAAGTGGATTTTCTGCATAAGGAATTTGTTCTGCAAATGGAACAAGGTGTTTTTTAGAATAAAATCCCGCAAAATTTCCATCTTTATCAAACAAAATCGCGCTATTTGCGTAGCGTCTTTTTTGTCTATTCATTCGCACTGTTCCGCCAATTATAAATGGAACATCCATTCTGTCAATAAAATCGCGCAAGCTTTCGGATTCGGGATAATATTTATAATACGAATTTGCGGTAGGAAAAATGTTATTTAAAACGCCTTCGCTCCATAAAACAAGGTCGGGTTCAATGCCGTTAGAACGCATTTCCAAAACTTTTTCTTCCGTTAGTGTCATAGAAATAGGAATTGATGTTTTGTCGCCGCCTTCCCACGGGTCAATATTTTGCTGAACAATTATTGTGTCAACAAATTTTTCTGGTGTACGTGGCAAAAAATATTGAATCGTTCCATAAAATAAACTTAAAACAAAAAGACTTGCTGTAAATGTTAAAATAGACTTAAATTCGCATTTTACAGAATCTTCATTTTGGGCAAATCGGGCAAAAAATTTGTTTTCGCAAAAATTTGGAAACTCGGCAAAAACGGAATTCGCAAGGCAAAATAAAAAAGTTATTCCCCAAACGCCCGTAGTGTCAGCAATTTGAGTTATAAGCTTCCATTTATACGCTGCCATAGAAATAGTTCCCCAAGGATAGCCCAAATCCGCACTAGATTTTATCCATTCCCACAAAACAATACAGCTAGAAAACCAAAGTGCGCGATATGCCATATTTTTTACGCGCAAACCGTTTATTTCTAACAATTTAGCATTTTTTTCTGCAAGGGAAGGGGATAAATGAAACGCTATACCACACAAACCTGCTTCAAAAGCGGTTCCAAGTGCGCTGGCTCCTAACGTAAAAACCGCAAATCCGTGAAAATTTGCAAGCCAAAAGCTAGAGGTAAGGTGAACAGAAATTGCTTGTAAAAAAAATAGCCAAAAACTTTCTGAATACGATCTTGCTGAAAAAAGGCATTTATAAAATGGAACAAGACAAAATAAAGCTAAAAATGGAGAACCAAATGGAAGGGTTTCATTTGAAATGGAAAACGCTTGCATTATTCCCGAAAAAATTGCGCAAAAAACTTGTAAAAATAAGCGAATCATTATATCATTATTTTAATTATTTAAATATAAAAAGCAATATGCTTGTTATTTTACGGCAATAAGGAAACTTCGTGATGGCAAACGATTCATTACCTGCATTCATAGATTTTCATTCCGAAGAATACGGAGATGCACCCGATGTTACAGCTATTGCACCAGGTCGCTTCCATTTAATAGGTGAACATACCTGGTTTTTTAAAGACAAAACGCTTTCTATGGCGGTAAATTTGCCAGTTTTTGTTTCTGTTTCTAAACGTAGCGATGCAAATTTGCGATTTTATTTTCCACAGTTAAAAGAAAGAAAACGGGGAAGCATAACAAGCCTAAAATACAAAAAAGAAGATAA
>CALCEK010000108.1 GCA_937900125.1 uncultured Treponema sp.
GGACTGAATGTCTTGCGCATATTTTAGCGTTTGAGGTTCCGCGCTTTCGCGCAAAATCATTTCGTCTAAGCCTAACACCGCATTTATTGGCGTGCGGATTTCGTGGCTCATATTTGACAAAAATGCGGATTTTGCCTTGTTCGCTTCTTGGGCAACACGCAAATCTTCACGGAGTTTTTGCTCTTCTTCCATGTGGGCAATATACCCCGTAACCGCATAAGCCGTCTTTTTAAGCGCGATATGGAGCGTTTTTAGCTCGCCTTTGCTATGAATCGGAAGCAAATGAATGTCGGTCACCATTTTTTTTTGCGAATAAATGGTGGCATCAGTAAAATCGTTCATTGCAGATGCCATAAGCCGAATAGGAGCGGTAATTTTTAACTGTGCAAAAAAATTCGCAACCATAATAATCGGCAAAGACACAATCAAAAGTGAAATTGAAAGTTTTATAAAAAACATTCGCGATGAACGATAGCGCAAAACGTCAAAAACAGGGAGCAAACGCGCTTCTTCGCGAAAAAGGGCTTCCGCAAACAACATTGCAACAAGAATCAGCGTAATGGCTTCTAAAACCAAAATGAACAACATTTGTTTTCCCATTTGGGATTTTGAAGTGTTCATAAAAAAATCGGGATATTCAAACATTGCAATGTTAAAAAAATATTTTCTAAACTTTTTGGGTAAAAAATTAAAAAACAAATAGTTTGCAGTAAAAGCAATACCTGAAATCAGCAAAAGATTCAAAAAATCAGAAAGCCAAAATTCTAACACGTTGTCGAGCGGAAAAAGCAAAACTCGTAAAAATATTGTAGAAATCAGCAATACGATAGAAAAACAAAATGCAAAAATGAGCGTTTTGGGAAAACTTTTGTACCAGTGAAATTGAATCGGCAAAATACAAATTTGCACTCCCACAAACATATTAAAAAAAAGGTATGCTATGCGAAAATCAAAAAGCGAAAAAGTTATAAAACACACAGCAACGGATATTGACGCAGGAATCGAGCCAACCCAACTGGCAACAATCAAAAATGGGATTAAAACAAGACCATTCTTAAAAGAAAAAACGTTTTCGGCTTCAGTTGTGGCATTGCTATTCGTAAGTATTGGCAAAAGAATCGCAAGCGCGACACATATAATAGAAGAAATTATGCTAGTAAAAATGAATTTTTTGAATTGCGATCTTGGAGGAAGATAAATTTGCGCCATACTATTCCCCTGTATAGGTTATTTCATTTTCAAATTCAACAGTGCAATTTGTTTCGTCAATTTTGAGCAAGCCCCATTTGTTTTTAGAAAGAAATCCTGGATAATTTATTTCTGAAAATGAGCCGAAATTGCTAACTTGTGCGCGATGTGTGTGTCCGCAATTAAAAAGTTTTGTATCAGTAGAATCGCACAAAGCAATAAGCCTAGAAGTTTCATCGGAGTTTTGCATTGTAAAATAATCGCCCTTGTAACCGCCACCTGCGTAAACGGGATAATGCGAAAACACCAATTTTGGACCTTCATCGTTTTGCATTTTGGATTTTAAGTATTTAAATTGCGAGCTTCCGAGCGTTCCGCTTGCACTGTCAATAAAATACCAGTAAAAATTTTTTGTTTTAAAAGTAAAAAATGAAGAATCCAAAAGAAATTCGGTGTTTACGTATTTTTTCCAAAATTGCCAGCCGTTATTGTACAAATCGTGATTTCCAACAGTGGTATAAACCGTTTTTTCGCCCAAAATTGATTCGATTTTTTGTACAAAAGAGGCATATTCTTTGTATTCTTCTTCCCAGCCGTGTTCTACAATGTCGCCTAGACAAATGACAAATTTAATTTTTTCTGAATCTTTGTTTTCTTGAATGTAGCTTAAAAATTTATCATCTGGGTGACCGAGTCTACTTTTTCCGCCAAAGTGAACATCTGTTATAATCGCAACTGAATACGAATCTTCTGTTGTGGGCGAAGGTAAATCTGTATTATTGAGTGAAATTATTCTATCACCCAAAGAATCCGCCCTAGATAAAAATTGGCTTAAACCATAGTCGCAAGAAAAGTTCAAAAATACTAAACATAACAATAGTAATTTTACAAAACATTTTTTTACTTTTCGCAAACTCATAATTTATACCCCACAGAAAATCGCAATTCACCACCTTCGTATTGTGCAGAAAGCGTAAAAAAATCAACGTAACGCACATTTATTTCTGCCAAAAACATCCAATTTGAGTTTGCGTTATATGTAGCTCCAAGCGCAAAAGTGGGAACCATAAAAATCATATAGCGGAAAATTTCCGTAGAATCTAAACTAATGTATAGCATAAATGATTTATTTGGATAAAAACTTGCCCTTATGCCCAAAGCCACGCTCCGATTTATTAAAATGGGTTGCGCGTCAGAAACCGAATAAATAAATCGCCCTTTAGAAAAATAATTTGTGTGAGCCGAAAGCATAAAAATTGAAAAAGGCTTAAATTGTATGTAAAATCCTGGCAAAAAATTTATTTCTGTATCGTAAACGCTATCAAAATGAATGTTTACAACGCCCCCGAATCCCATCCGCAAACGCGAAAATCGGAACGGCCAAAAAACGCCTTCTTCCGTAATTTGAATGGATTCTCGTGCAAAATGCAATGCCGTTGTTGTAGAAAGATTTTCTTTTTCAAAAACGTAGCCCGTTTGCAAACTAAAAACATAAGGCTCAAAAGATGTATGGGTGTTTGCCGTAAACGAGCTGAAAAATAAATTCTCCTCAGAAGAATTTGTGTTTGCGTAAGCAGAAAGAATATTTTGCGCCTTTGCCGAAAAAACAGCAAAGAACGCAATAAAAATAAAAATGGTAAACTTAAAAAACTTTTGACTAAACGAATTTTTCCTTAACATTTTCTTAAATTGAAGCAAGCCGTTTGTTTACTAAGTCGCTTGCAAGTTTTGGATTTGCTTTTCCGCAGCTTTCTTTCATAACCTGACCTGTTAGCCAGCCGACAACGTTTGTTTTGCCGTTTTTAAAATCAGCTACAGCCTTTGGATTTGAGCTTATCACTTTGTCAACGATAGAATCGATTTCGCTAGCGTCGCTAACAACTTCCATTCCCTCTTCTTTGATGATTTCTTCGGGCATTTTGTTTGTTTCGAGCATTTTTGCAAAAACCGTTTTTCCTTGCGCCCCAGAAATTTTTCCTTCTTCAATGGCATTTACAAGTGCGCTGATATGACGCGGTGTAATAGAAACATCGTTGATTGTTTGATTTTTTTCATTTAAAACGGCGAGCAATTCAGCCAAAATCCAGTTTGCCAATTTTTTGATATTTTTGCAGCCCTTTGCGGCTTCTTCAAACCAAAGCGAAAGTTCGCGCGTACTTGTCAAAGTTTCAACATCAAAATCAGAAAGTCCGTACATTTTTTTGAGCCGAGTGCGCTTTGCCTCTGGTAACTCTCCAACTTTTCCGCCAGCACGGGCAATCAATTCTTCGCTCACACTGAATGGTTTAATGTCTGGTTCCACGACAAAACGATAATCCACAAAGCTATTTTTTGTTCGCTGAACAACCGTTTCGCCTTTCGCTTCGTCCCAGCCCATCGTCACCTTAAAGCCAGGATTAAATTCTTGGCGGTCTTCTTGGAATTCTTTTAGCTGCCGAGAAGCTTCGTAAGTGCAGGCTTCGCGAATCGCCTTAAAACTGTTTAAGTTTTTAATTTCACTGATTGGCGTGTGATAAAGTTTTCCATCTTCCCAAACATTCAAATTTATGTTGGCGTCGCACCTCATATTGCCTTCTTCAAGATTTCCGTTTGTAACTTTTACATAGCGCAAAATTTCTTGAACAGTTTCCATAAAAAGAGCTGCTTCTTCGGGGCTAGTCATATCGGGTTTTGTAACAATTTCTATAAGCGGAGTGCCACTACGATTGTAATCGATGTAAGAGTGTGCGCCTGGCAAGTGGAGCGATTTTCCTACGTCTTCTTCAAGGTGGATTCGTTCAACGCGGACACGCCGATATTTTCCGTCTTCGCTTATACACGGCTCGCCTACAAAATTTTTGGGGCGGCATTTTTCGCCACCGACGCGCTGTTCCTTTGGATATTTTGCAAGCGGAAGGTCAACAAAGCCGTTGTCGCACAAGGGAATATCGTATTGTGTAATTTGATAGCCCTTTGTTAAATCTGGATAAAAATAGTGTTTGCGGTCAAACTTTGTAAAACGTGCAATGTGACAATTTAATGCTTGTCCTGCAACAGCTCCAAGTTCCACGTAGCCTTTTGAAATTCTCGGCATAGCTCCAGGCAATCCCAAGCAGACGGGGCAAACGCGAGTGTTTGGCATTCCACCGTACCGATTTTCACACGCGCAAAACGCCTTTGTTTTTGTTAAAAGCTGAGTGTGAATTTCGCATCCAATAACAATTTCCCATTTATCAATAGCCATTTTTGTTCCTCTAAAAAAATAGGAGATGTTTCAAAAGGTATGCTGATATTACAACTCTGTCATTCCGAACTTGTTTCGGAATCTCATTCTTTGAAGCAAAAATGTGCTTTAGAAGAGATGCTGAAACGAGTTCAGCATGACAATTATTTTTAAAAGCATACTTTCCGTAACACCACCAAATCTTTGTTGAACCGTGCGGTTCGGATTTCAGGTGATTTCACGATTTGCCTGCTTCCATGATACAGTGTCCGCGCATTTGCCATGCCGTCAATTATACGACACTTCGCAGATTCGTGCAAAAGCCGGACAGCGCCCGACCACGCTCACAGCGAGTCCAAAAGGTGCTTCAGCTCGCCTTTGAGCAAGGTGTACTTGAGGAAGTAGTTTTTCTGCGCCTCGGCGCTCTCGTCGGGATTCTGCACGAGCGACTCCACGGTCGTTCCGAGCGCGGCGGCGATTTTGACGGCGAAACGCGCAGGGGCTATGAAGACCGTAAGGGCTATGAAGACCGTAAGGGCTATGAAGACCGTAAGGGCTATGATGACCGCAGGGGCTATGATGACCGCAGAGGGCGTTACGAAGTGCTCGAGCACGAGTCCGCGCCGGAGGAGCTGCCCAACATCATAATGGGCAGGAACCCCGTAAAAGAGGCGATAAAGGTCGGCAGAAGCATCGACCGCATACTTGTTACCAAGGAACACGACGGTTCTTTGAACGAGATACTGGAGCTTGCACGCGACGCAAAGCTTGTGGTACGCGACGTTGAAAGGGCGAAGCTGGACGAGATCTGCATGCCCTTCGGGCACAACGGCAGGACGGGCAACCACCAGGGCATAGTGGCTTATATACCCGGCGTGGAATATTGCGAGCTTTCAGACATTTTAGACCTTGCGAAAGAGAAGGGCGAGCCGCCTTTCGTCGTACTGCTTGACGGTATAGAAGACCCGCACAATCTGGGCTCTGTTATAAGGAGCGCGGAGTGCGCGGGCGCGCACGGCGTGGTCATCACCAAGCGGCGCTCGGCTTCCGTCACGGCCGTAGTGGTAAAGACCTCTGCCGGCGCGAC
>CALCEK010000109.1 GCA_937900125.1 uncultured Treponema sp.
AGAGGCTGAACCGCTAGAAGAAAATGTAATTAGAAAAATTTCAGATTCAGTTAAGGCTCAAAATTATTACAAAGCAATTATATTTTCTAGCTCAGGATTTTCGCCCGCAGCACTCAAATTTGCCGAAAATCGCCCCATTGTCCTTGTTGGAAAAGAAGCATTAGAAAATATTCTTGCAAAGGCAGGAGTTTAAATGAAATTTTTGTGCGTTTCTGACCAAGTTGACCCACTCGTTTACTCCACAAGCGTTCAGGAACGCTATAAAGACATAGATGCCGTGTTTTGCGCAGGCGACCTTGAAATGGAATATGTCGATTTTATAGTTTCGGCATTGGGAAAACCGACTTTTTTTATATTTGGAAACCATGATTTAAGCGATTTTCATCTTTACAGCAAACACCACGAACAATCCGAGCAACTTTCGCCAATGACAGAAATGGAAAAATCGCACGGCGGAGATTATGTTAGCAACAAAGTTATTCGATGTAAAAATCTAACATTCAAAAATTCAAACGGAAAAGAAACACCCCTTTTGATTGCGGGAGTTTCTGGTTCAATTCGCTACAATGATGGTGAAGACCAATACACAAACACCCAAATGTTTTTTCAACTTTTAGCCCTAGCTCCTTCACTAATTTGGAACAAAATGCGCTATGGGCGATATTGCGATGTTTTTTTAACACATGCCTCTCCGCGCCACATTCACGACCGAGAAGACCCTTGCCACAAGGGATTTAAATGTTTTAACTGGTTTATTAAGCGATTTAAGCCTGCATTGCTAATTCACGGACATATCCATTTGTATGACTTACAAGCTCCCCGCGTTACCGTGAGTGGAGAAACAACCGTTGTAAACGCATTTAGTCATATTGTTATAGATTTTAAAGGTTATTCTGAATACAAAAAAGGAGAATCACTTGGCTCAGTCATTTCTATCCTCTCAGACAGGTGAAGATTTTTACAAGGCTCACAACAAGGCACTTTTAAACGAAGTTCAGCATTTTTTAAATCCTGAAGCTACAAATTTGGTTTCGTTCACCGATGTAAAAAAATTGCTAAAACCACGCAATGAAGTGTATCAAGGAATGCAAACTGTTAAAATAGACTTAATTGTTGGGAGCGAAGGGCGGTATCAGGATTTTGACAATCATTTTTTCCCAAAAAGCACTTTTCTAAAAAAACGCTGGGAACACGTTGACGAAGCGCATATTCAAGATATACCACTACCCCCTATAAGTCTTTATGAATTGGGCGGATTGTATTTTGTGCGCGATGGGAATCACCGAGTTTCTGTTGCAAAAGCGCGCGGTGTTGAATATATAGATGCCGATGTAATCAGCCTAAAAAGTGAGATTCATCTTAAGCCTAGTTCAACAAAAAATCAAATGATAAAACAAGTTTTGTCATACGAAAAACGGGAATTCTATAACGAAACAAATTTTGGCGATATTACGGACGATTGGTGTTTGGATTTTTCAACACCAGGTCAATATGATGTAATTTACACTCATATAGAAACACATCGATATTATATCAATCAAAATAAAACCGAGCCGATTACTTTTGAAGATGCCATTTTGTCCTGGCACACAAATGTATATGTTCCCGTTGTAAAAGCGATTGAAAAATATCGCTTAATGAAAAAATTTAAAGGCAGAACAAAACCTGACCTATACATTTATTTAGTAAAATATTGGGACGAATTAAAACAAAAATTTGGAAACGATTTAAGTTTAGATAAAGCTACCAAAGATTTTAAACACAATTTGCCTTCTGCAAAAATTCTTCAGCGAATAAAAAATCTATTTGAAAAAATTATGCTTCGTAGTAGCCAAAAAGAAAATGTTTCAAAAAAGTAAAAGATTCTGAATAGGTTTTATCTTAAACCTTGACGGTACACTATTTCAATGTTAGAATATAATAATAGACTGTGATACTGTATGGGGAGTTAAATTTTGGACTTTAATGACAGTTTTGCTTATGTTCCTCTTTTTGCAATAGCGATAGTTTCTGCTGTAATTTTTATATTGCTTTTTAACATCAAAAAAAAGAGTACAGCTAGAGTAAGTTTTGTCGCCTTTGTTGCTGATGGAATTGTTTTTGTAGCAAGTTTAATAGCCGCTATAATGATTTTGGTAAACACCGAAAACGATGCAATATTTGCATTTTACTCATTGATTTTACTTGCCGCTCTATTTTTATTTTTGCCCTACTGCATAATGCTTTGTACCTTTGAGCCAAAAAAAATTGAAAAACTCGTTCCAAAATCATATAACGAAGCCGCAAAAAAATCAGAAGAAGCTGTTAGCGAAAAATCTGAAAAACAAAGCGAACTTTCTGACGATGACAAACATCTTTTGAACATAAGTCGAGATTATATGACTCACGCCGCAACAGCCTATACAACTGACAAGGGAATGACAAGTTTCCTTGAGTATATAAATAACAGTTTAAAGGAAGAAATTAAAGCGGACGGAGCGGCAATTCTCTTAGTTGATGATTTTGAAGACGTGATTGCGGTAAAAGCTTTTGAGGGTGATTTTCCACCACCATATAAGCTTCCAAACGATATGCCACATAAACCAGTTCGTGTGGCAACAAATTTTAAATTTGCAACATTTCCTTTTAAGGACAATATTTTTGGAGAAATTGCAACTGCGGGCTTGCCAGAACTTATAACAAAGCCAGAACTAGATTCTAGGATTTATCAAAATGGACCTGAGGAATTCCTTGAATGTGGGTCGTACATTTTTGTCCCTATGAAAACACTAGATTCTGTTATAGGAATAACGGCATTTGCTCGAAAAAATGGAGCGTCTCCTTTTACCGAAGATGATTTAAAAGTTGCTTGTACACTTTCTGATTTTGCATCTTCTGCAATACAAAATGTTCTTTCTGTAAAAGATGTTGTAGAACATAGCGAAATCACAAAAGAATCTGAGATTGCAAGCCGCATACAAAATATGCTAAAACCTGCAAAACTTCCTGTAATTCAGAATGTACAAATCGGCACAATTTGGAATCAGGCACAAGGTGTTTGTGGCGACTATTACGATGTAATTGTTTCAAGAAAAGACCGCGTTTCATTTATTATGTCTGACATTGCTGGAAAAGGTATGAACAGCATTGTTATAATGGCTATGATACGCGCTATGTTGCGCCTTGTTATAAACACAACGCAGTCCGCTGGAAAAATTCTTTCTTGGGTTAACCGAGGAATTGCCGCAGAATCGTTTAGTGCCGACCATTTTGGTTCTGTTGCACTTATAAATTATGACCCAACAAAAAATTCGCTCGATTTTGCAACTGGCGGAATTACCCCCGTACAGTATTTTGACAATACAACTGGAACTTTTTCTAAAATTTCTAAGCCAAGCGAACCAATCGGTGTAGAAAAAACAATAGAATATAAAGATTTAGTGCAAAATATTAAATCTGGTGATATAATAGTTACATATACGGACGGGCTCGTTGAAGCTCTAAATGAACAAGGTCAGCAATATTCCGAAGATAAATTGCTTGCACTTATAGCAAAAAATCGCAATAAGTCTGCAAAGGATATTGCAAATCTTGTAAAAAAGGATGTTAAAAATTTCACTGGCAATGAAACACAGCATGATGATGAAACATTGCTAATAGTAAAATTTCAGTAAATTGATATAAGGAGCAAAACTTATGGAACTGAAAATACGAAAAAATGGCGAGGTCTACATCATTGACGTAAATGGTGAGATGGACTTGTACAATTCGTACAAATTGAAAGAGCTTGTGATGAAAATGCTCGAAAAAAATGTAAAATCATTTATAATCAATCTTGAACAAG
>CALCEK010000110.1 GCA_937900125.1 uncultured Treponema sp.
TTTTTTTAAAAGAAGTGTGGTGTTTAAAAGACGGGCGGGATTTTTTTCTTTGCGGAGGAGGGCATAGATTCTTCGGGCTACGCCCTCAGGATGACTTGCAAAAGCAGCGTAGCGGCGAAATATCTATGCTAATGTCGCGCCACTGTTTCGCAAAACAAAGCACTGCCCCGCAAAGTTCCCGCTTACCTTGCACAAAAGTGCGTTTTTTTGTATAGTTTTTTCTATGGCGACAAAAATAGAAATTCTTGATTCTACATTGCGGGACGGCTCTCAGGGCGAGGGCATTTCTTATTCTGTGCAAGACAAAATTCACATTGTTCAAGCTCTTGACGAACTTGGCGTAACATATATTGAAGCGGGAAACCCTGGCAGCAATCCTAAAGATATGGATTTTTTCCAACGAGCAAAAACGCTAAACCTAAAAAATGCGCATCTTGTGGCATTCGGGTCAACGCGCAGGCGGGATTCTTCTTGTGCCGAAGATGCGAATCTGCAAAGTTTGCTTTCTGCCGAAACTCAAGATGTAGTTATTTTTGGCAAAACTTGGGATTTTCAGGTGACGGAAATTTTACACGCGACTCTTGAAGAAAACCTTGATATGATTCGCGATACAACCGAATATTTGACAAGACGCGGACGCAACGTGGTGTATGACGCAGAACATTTTTTTACGGGTTTTTTTCAAAATGAAGAATATGCGCTAAAAACATTGCGGGCTGCCATTGACGGAGGTGCTACGGTTTTGACTCTTTGCGAAACAAAAGGCGGCTGTATGATTTCCGATTGCCAAAAAGCGGTAAAGCGCGTTGTGGAAGAATTTGGTAATGGTGCGGTAATCGGGATTCACACTCACAATGATTCGGGGCTTGCAGTTGCAAACACTCTTGTTGCCGTTGAAGCGGGAGCTAGGCACGTGCAGGGCGTTCTTTTGGGTTTTGGCGAGCGGACAGGAAATGCCAATTTAAGTACAATCATTGCGGATTTGCAGTTAAAAATGGGGTACAATTGTATTCCTCAGGAAAACATTGCAAAACTCACGCCAATTTGCAAGCGGGTTGCGGAAATTACAAATATCCCCTTGAATTCGGGATTGCCTTATGTTGGACAAAATGCTTTTGCGCATAAAGCGGGAATGCACATTGATGCGGTTTTAAAAAATCCGAGTGCCTATGAGCATATTTCGCCCGATGTAGTTGGAAACGAGCGGGTGTTTTTGATGAGTGAAGTTGCGGGGCGCAGTATGATAATCGAAAAAATCAAAAAGTTCGATTCTTCAATTACAAAAAATTCCCCCGTTGTTGCAGAAATCGTCCGAAAAGTAAAAGAAAAAGAACACGAAGGTTATCAGTTTGAAGGCGCAGATGGCAGTTTTGAACTTTTAGTCAGAAAATCAATCGGAAAATATCAGCCATTTTTTAATTTACACTATTACAAAACGAGTGACGAAAGTCCGCTTATAGAAAAAGGGCTGTATTCATTTGCGCAACTAAAAATTGATGTTGACGGGAATTTTCAGATTGCGGCGGGAGAGGGAAATGGCCCTGTTAATGCGTTGGACAACGCCTTGCGCCAAGCTTTAAAGCCATTTTATCCTTCGGTAGAAAGCATTCATCTTACCGATTACAAAGTGCGCGTTTTAGACGGCAAAAGTGCAACCGCCAGCCGTGTTCGCGTTTTAATTGAAAGTTCCGATGGCAATGACAGTTGGACAACGATGGGTGTCAGTTGCGATGTTGTAGAAGCTTCGTGGATGGCATTAGTCGATTCTTTTGAATACAAATTGATTAAAGATATAGAAAAAAAGTACCAGAAATTTATCTAAAAGAAAGTTTTTGTATCGCATTGAACGCATTGTTTCCCAGTCGTTTTTCGCTCTTACGATGGAATTTTAGCAGATTTCATTAAATTGTGCAAATATAGCCAATTGATATTCATCTTGTTGAAAATCATATGGATAAAATTGACGAAGCTTACCTTCAGAAATTCTTTAAGGCTTACATTGATAGTCTTAAAACTACCGTCGAAGGAAGCGAAGAGTCTAAGAAGGCTCTGGAATATTCGCCAATGTGCAAGTGCCACTCGGACGTGGGGAGTGTGCGAAACTCGTCCATTGTGCGCTCAAAGATTCCCATCACGTAGTCGGCATACGGCTTTACGAGTGCGTCGAACAACTCCTCCTTGCTTTTGAAGTAGCCGTAGAACGCGCCCGTTGTAACGCCCACATTGCGCACTATTTTGCGGAGCGACGCGCCACGGAATCCTTTCTCAAGGAATTCTGTCTGCGCCGAAGTCAATATGTTCTGCAATGTCCCCGTTTCCGCTCCCCGCACGACCACCCCCATAACGCAAATCGATTCCTTATAGGATAGCTGTCATTATGGGGCAGTGTCAATATAGCGGGAGAAAACTTAATTTTCAAAATTCGCTGTTGCTACAAAACTGCTCACTGTTTGCGCATCGTCCGCGAACGAGACGACTGTTTTTCCATCGATTTTTTCCGATGTACCGAGTACGAATGATGTTGCCGTATACACGCCTTTTTCTGTTACGAATGTGAGTGCGGTAATGTTTTTCCCTGCGAGTGAGGAATCTGAACTTGCGCCGAATTCGCTTCCGCGCCACACATTTTTGAGCATGGTCAAGCCGTAGTGCTTTCCGTCAGCGGTGGTGGCGATGATTGCACGGACAGTGTTTAGCTTTGCAGAAGAAATCTCCTCTCCTTCTACAACTTGTGCCGTATCGGCATCGTCAAACGAGAGCGCGGTTTTTCCTGCGTCAGTGTAGAGCGCGTACTCAAAGCCCTTTGTGTGCTTGGGGGCAGCTTTTTGCGCAATGTAGAGTACGCCTATGTCCTGCGGTGTGCCGACAAGTTTCCCGAATGTAAGCGAGCCGTCTTTGAGAAAAGCTTCTTTGTAATAGGCGGGAGTTTCTTCTAGCACATAATAACTGTAGGCGTTGCTTTCGTACAGATTTTGTTTTCCTGTATAGCGGAGCGTGGTCGTCTTACCTTTGGTCGCCACCGTCAAATCAAGTGCGGGAGATTGCGCGTTAATTTCGGTAAAGCCTGATTTTTCCAACGCCTTCTTGCTTACTTTGATTGGAATTGTGATTCCTGCAAAAGTCGTGTTTTCCACCGAATCCGCTTTTTCGTGAAACGTGCCGTAGGTAAGGCTTCCGTTTGAAACTTTAACGGTGGCAGAAGAAAGTACATCGAACGAGTCGGTTTCCTCCGCAAAGAATTCGGCAAATGGAATATTCGCAAGCACAAACACATCGTCCGAGCATGACGAAAACATCAGAGCGGCACAGAATGCCGCAGCAACCACCATACATTTTCTTTTCATATTTTTACTCCTCTTTATGAAGTTCAGTTTTTTTCTGCATTTATCATGTCTTTTAAGTCGGCAAAACGCCCCTTCTCGTCTGTTCGCGCTGCATGATGACGCTCAACCTGCGCAATTCCACGCATTTCCGCAAGGTTTTTGTAGCCGTGAGTTTTCATAAAATTCTTTAATCCTTCCGTTACTTCACGTGCTACGTTGGGGTTGGTAAACTTTGCTTGTCCAATTTCTACCGCGCTTGCCCCCGCCATGATGAACTCCACTGCGTCCTGCCATGTAGCAATGCCCCCGATTCCTACCACAGGCACACGCCTATCTTCTGGGAGTTTGTTGATTTCTTGCACTACATCATAGACAATGCGCAATGCTAGCGGTTTGAGACCTGGTCCGCTGTAGCCTGCGTGTACATTGTTAAAGAAAGGTTTTCCTTTTTCAATGTCTATCGCTACGCCGTGTATCATGTTGATGAGGCTGATTGCATTTGCCCCCGCATTGATACATGCCACTGCAATGGGACGGTTGTCTGGTGCGTTGGGAGAAAGTTTTACCATGAGAGGCTTTTTTGTTACTGCGCGAACAGAGGAAACGCAGTAGAATGCCGTTTCTGCGCTCATGCCCCATGCAAGACCTGCCGCCTTGATATTAGGGCAACTAATGTTTAGCTCAATCATGTCGCAGTTTGTTTGGTCAAGAAGTCTCGCACCCTCCACGTAGGAGGCGATGTCGCTTCCCGCAAGGTTTGCAATTACAACAGGACCAAGCCCTAGCATATCGGGTAAAAGTTCTTTTATAAAATAGGGAATACCAGGATTTTGTAGACCAATGGAGTTCATGTTCCCGCCCGCCACTTCAAGACTGCGCTCTCCGTGATTCCCCTCTCGCGGTTCAAGTGTAACGCCTTTTGATACAATTCCACCCCAGTCTGCAACATCGCTCACACCGCGGAAGTTTTGCCCAAAAGCAAATGTGCCACCACTTGCAATCACAGGGTTGGAAAAGTTCACACCTGCAATCTCTACGCTTACGTCTGGCTCCACGTCTTTTGGAAGTGCAGGGCGGCGAGGTGCTGGCTTTGGAAAGTCCAGTATACGAGAGTCAAACACGGGACCATCTTTGCAACAACGCTTAAGTCCTTCCGAGGTTTCGATTGTGCAGCCAAGACATGCTCCTAGTCCGCAAAGCATTCTATGTTCCATGCTGATGTAGCAGAGTATCCCTAGCTTTTCTGCCACCGCCTTAACGTATGCAAGTGCTGGCGCGGGGCCGCAAGCGTAAATGACCTTATAGCCTGCTTTTTGTATTGCATCTTCTGAGAGTGCTTCGGGAAGCATTCCCTTGACCCCGACTGAGCCATCGTCAGTGGTGATAAGAATATTAGAAGCATTCAGATATTCAAGACCGTAGCTTCCTGTCTTGAAACTTGCATAGAAGTCGTAGGATTTAGGCGGAAGCGTAGATGCAAAATTTGCCACAGGCGCAACCCCGATTCCCGCTCCAACAAGGCAGATTTTTCCCTCACTTTCCGCAGGTGGTGTTGGCCACGGGGTACCCATTGGACCTATGACTGTCACCATATCGCCTGTGTTAAGCTTGCACAATTCTTTTGTACCCGCTCCCTTTTCCAGAATCATAAACTGCACAGAAACATTGCGACTCCCATCTGCACATTCCTTTGTTTCTACGTGATAGACGCTGATAGGGCGGTTGTAGCGTACTGCGGTATGCTTTGCTCGTATTAAGCAGAACTGTCCAGGTAGCGGAGCGGTCTGCGCCGAGCGCTCAAAAGTCAGTGTTACCTGCAAAATGTACACATTCGGCTGCCCCTCTACGCGATGGCAAAAATCAATGGGAGCGTCGCCAAAGAACTGCGTTCCCTTTCCGTCTTTATCTATCAATGCTGCATCCATGACACACTCCACACAAAATGTTAGTTATTGCTAACTATATAATGACACTCGCGTTCTGTCAAGCAAAGACGAACACGTATTTTGTAACAAAATTGGGCACTCTCTCTAGAAATCCACTGTCGTGTATTTTTAGAGAGTGCCTGCGAGTTTTAAGTCGTTGTAATATCACGACTTAAAACATCGCT
>CALCEK010000111.1 GCA_937900125.1 uncultured Treponema sp.
CATATGCTACCTGTCGCTGATCCTGCTGCCCCTTGATGAGGAGCTTTTCATCCTGTTTTTATTGTCATTTTTGGGGCGATTTTTGGAGTGCTTTTTTTGTGAAAATTATGGTGAGGTGCGCAAAAAAGGAGGGGAACGACCGTGAAAATGCCTATTTTCTTTGCAAAAAAAGGAAAAATCGAAAAACAAAATGCGGTGTTTTTAAAGGCGGGCGTTCCCCAAACCAATTTTCCAAAAAACAAAAACACTTGAATATAAAACAAATAACCGCTAAACTGTAAAAATGTTTGATGTAAAAGATTCTTCACTTTTTGAAACTGACGAAGAAGATTTTGATACAATTATGGCTTCCGACATTGCGTTTGAGGGGAGCATAAAATTTTCTAAGCCTTTTATGATAAAGGGAAAAATGAGCGGCGTTATTGAGGCAACAAGTAATTTGCTTATCGATACAAATGCCGAGGTAAAAGCCGACATAACTGCGGAAAAAATCCTTATTCGCGGAAAAGTTGTTGGGAACGTTTGGGGAAATAAATTGGTTTACGTTACCTCAAGCGGCTCTGTAACGGGCGATATTACTTCTGCGCAAGTGGTTTTAGAGCCAGGTTCGCTTTTTAGCGGAAAATGTTCAATGCCATCTGCGAGTGGGGGCGAAAATGGCAAAAAATAAACTTGCACTGCTGACTTGTGTTTTTTTTGCTTTGGCAACAAATGTTTTATTTGCACAAACTGTAAAACCAGATGCTCTAAAGTCTTACAATAATGGAAATTACAAAGAAGCGATTGAAATTTGCGAACAAGAATTAAAAGTAAATCCTAGCAATATGGATTCTTACACTGTACTTTGCTGGGCACTTGTTGCAAACAAACAATATCACGAAGCTGAACAAAGGGCTACTGAAGCCTACAATTTAAAATCAAATGATGAGCGTTTGATTGAAGTTTTAGGAGAATCAAAATATTTTCTTGACAAAAATGACGAAGCGTTGACGCTTTTTCAGCGATATGTTTCAAAGGCTTCGGAAAATGCCGCTCGGCTTGGAAGAGTCTACTATTATATGGGAGAAATTTACATTAAGCAGGCTCGCTACGAACACGCGGACATTGCAATTACAACTGCGGTAAAAAATGAACCCTTAAGAGATTTTTGGTGGACCAGACTTGGCTATGCGCGAGAAATGGGCGGTCATTATACAGAAGCGGTTTCGGCCTACGATAAAGCATTAAGCCTTAATTCTTTGCAATACGATGCTACGCGCGGAAAAGTTCGATGCCAAGCAAAGATTCGTTAGCCTATATTGTTCACATTGAAACGCTTGGGTGCAGACTCAATCAAGATGAAAGTGAAGGAATTGCGCATTTTTTTTCGGAAGCGGGATTTTCTTTGGATATGGAAAATGTTTCGCTTAAACACCATGCGGATTCTGAAAAAGTATTTCTTTGTATTGTAAACACTTGCACTGTAACTGGAAAAGCTGAACAAAAAGCGCGGCGTGTAATAAGATTACTTTTGCAAACTTTTACAAAAGCATTTGTAATTGTTACTGGTTGCTATGCAGAATCGGGGACAGAAGAGATTTTGGCGTTATCTCAAAGCCGAATTGTTGTGTTAAATGGAAAACAAAAATCTTTGCTCAAAAAACTTGCATTTTCCCTTGCAAAAGACGCAGAAAATGCCTGTTTAAAAGATTTAAATACTCTTAAAATAGAAAATTATCTTTTTGCTGAAAAGGAATCTTCTGTTTTTTCCCCGATTGAAAAAAAGAAAAATTCTTCACTTTTTGTAGAAACAAAAAAATTAGCTGTTGCAGAAAATCCCTTTGAGCTTTATACTTCGCAATTTGTAAAACACAGTCGTGCTTCGCTTAAAATTCAAGATGGTTGCAATAATAATTGTTCGTTTTGTAAAATTCACATTGCACGAGGCAAGGCAATTTCTTTAAACGTTGAAGAAGTCTTAAATCGTGTAAAAGAATTAGAAACTGCAAATATTCCAGAAGTTGTTTTAACGGGTGTTAATTTAAGTCAATATTCAGGAAAAAGAAATTTAGACTCAAGGGAAAATGCAAATTTTACCGAATTACTTAAAATTCTCTTAAATGAAACATCAAAAATTCGCTTTAGAATTTCAAGTTTTTATCCAGAACACATAACAAAAGAACTTTGCGAGGTAATTTCTTCCGAGCGCGTTCAAAATTCCTTTCATTTGAGTGTGCAATCGGGAAATGATGAAATTTTGCGCTTAATGTTGCGCCCTTATTCTGCGCAAGATGTGCGGAATGCTGTTTTACTTTTGCGTTCTGCAAAGAAAAATCCTTTTATTTCCTGTGACATTATTGCGGGTTTTCCCTCAGAAAGCGAGGAAGCTTTTTTAGATACAAAAAATTTGTGCAGTGAGCTTCATTTTGCATGGATTCACGCTTTTCCTTTTTCGCCGAGGCAGGGAACTTTAGCGGGCAAAATGCAAAATCAGATTGCAGAAAACATAAAAAATGACCGCGTAAAAGTTCTAACAAATCTTGCGATAGAAGAAAAGCGGGCGTATATTGCATCTTTTGTTGGAAAACGGCTTTTTGCTGTAGTGGAAAATTCAAGGCAAATGCGGCTACTAGAGGCAAAAAAGGAAAATGTTTTTCACGCTGTAACAGAAAATTTTTTGCACGTTTTTTTTGAATCAGAAAAAGAAATAAGCGCGGGGCAAATGGTGCAAGTAGAACTTGAATCTGTAACATTTTTAGGACTTTCTAAAGAAAATGACCGAGATGCAAAAGCAAAACTTGTGTGTTGCATTTAGATTTTTTGTTTTCTGCAAGATTCCTATTTTTTCCGAATTGCAAACAGAGTAAGGTCATCGCTTTGTGGCTCTTCGCGGACTTTGTTCCACCACAAATTTGTGTGTTCAGTTTCGGAAATATTTTTTTCAATACAATAAACTCCATATTCTTTAAAATGCAACTGAAGAAAATCATCTATGCTTCTGTCAACTTTTACACGATTTGTTTCGTCAGAATCTAAAAGCGGAACAAGGCGGAAGATTTTTTCTATTGAAACAAGAGCCATAATTGCATCTTTTGCACTTCGATTGCTATTTGAAAAATCAAAAGTGAATGTGTAGCCATCATTTCTTTCTAAAGTGTATGTTCCGCCCGAAAACACGCACTCAATTATGGAATCAATTCTTTCTGTTCCAAAACGTTCACCTAAACTTTCAGATTCTTCAAGACCATCGGTGTACATAAAAAGGACGTCGCCTTTTTTTAACGTATGATGCACTATCGGATAGCCGCCTTGCAATTTTACAAGTTCTGTAGAAAACATTCCCGCAGCTGGCGTTTCTGGAAGGGGCAAAGTTTGCTTTTTCATTTTTTTCCCATCGAAAACATTTAAAATGCTGTCTCCCGCGTTGCAAATCCAGCAGTTACCATTTTGGGAATCAAAAAGTGCAAGCGTAAAAGCCGCAAATCGCCCGTTAAAACCGCGTTGTTCCAAAAGGTCATTTATG
>CALCEK010000112.1 GCA_937900125.1 uncultured Treponema sp.
TGTTGCAGAAGAATCCTCAACATTGCATTTTTATTTTACCAAAGACCAAATCTTAAATTTGGCATATTTACTTTCTGATGAAAAACTTGAAGAAATGCTTTCTCCGTATATGGAAACTGTCATTACAGAAGAAAATGCAACTCAGCCAGATGTTTACGATGCAGAAAAATAAACTTGTTTTGAAAACATTTTTACCTATTACCTAAATTGTTGCCCCTTTTTTAAAGGGGCGTTTTTTTGCCGTAAAAAATTTTTTGGCGGGTTACAAGATATCACTCAAGTGCGCGAAAATCTGTAGTGGGACATGCGGGGGGCTTTTGCAAACACGCCCGCCCTGTTCTGCCACCGCCCCGCGCCCTGTTTGCAAATGTTCTATTTGTCTACTGCCCTGCTGTCTGTTTGCAAACAAGACCGCTCTTTTGCAAACAAGCCCCATAGTTAAAACATTACTCGTATTCGGTTGCGTTTTTAATTATGGGTAAAAATAGTGAGCTGGAGGCGTTTCCTAGTTCGGTGAGAATTTCTTCGGATTCGTGGGCGGCGTAATGTTCTAAAATGTCAAGCGATTTGTGTCCTGTTACAAGGCACAATTTTCTTTGGTTAACACAGTCCGCCATTCTTGCTGTAAAAAAATGTCGCCAACTGTGAAACGTAACATCCTGCCAGTTTTCAATTTTGGCTTGCTGCAAAATGCTATGCAAAGCCTCGTTCCAGTGCCGCGCTTGGCATGGGGTGTTTTGGGTGTGTCCATAAAACAGAAAATTTGTCGGCTCTTTTCCGTAGGGATTTTTATCACTTTGACGCAAAAGTTTAAACATCAGTTCAGAAGGAATTTTTATTTCTCGGCACGAACCATTTTTTGGTAATTTTAAGCCGTCAGTTCTTGCCCAATTATGCCGAACAAAAATTCGGTCGCGCCCTAAATCTTGTAATTGCAAAGCCTGAATTTCTCCGCTCCGCATTCCCGTACACATTGCCGTTAAATTGGCAAGTTTATAAGATTCGTTTTCCCAGTGCATTTTAAAAATTTCATTTGCCTCTTGCATAGAAAGAATTTGGCGTTTTTTGGGAACAACTTTGCAATAAATGATTCCACTAAAACAATTATTTTCGGTGTACCCATTGTGATACGCCCATTTTAGCGGACATAATGCCGCGCGTACAATTTGATTTATGGTTTCGGCGGAAAGCATCATTTCTTTTTTTAAGAATTTTCCGTTTTTGTCTTTTTTGCGAATCGGAACGGCTTGTGGAAAAAGTGCCAACTGTTGCATTCGTTTTTTAATATCTTTGCGGGTGATTGTTCCCAATTCGCGTTTTCCGAGGTAGGGAATCCAATAATTGTTGACGCGACTTTTCATTATCTCAACATAACGGCGGTGAATATCTTGTCCAACAACCCGTTTTTCCTTTAAATAGGGAGAGTTTTCCCAGTTCCAAAAGCGAGTTAAAAAATGTCCGAAAGTTTCGCTTTCTGGCGTATGCGGAAGCACGGCTGTAACGATATAATTTTTT
>CALCEK010000113.1 GCA_937900125.1 uncultured Treponema sp.
AAGTAGTTTTTACAAGAATTTAAAAATATTTTTAGCCATGGATTTTGTTTGCAAACAGGGGCGCACGGCGGTAGCACAAACAGGGGCGCAAACAGGAAAGTTTCAACAAAAACCTTAAAATTCTATTGAAAATCGCAAAAAAAGCGTTAATTTTTTTGTTTTTTCGCAAAAAAGGTAATGACTAATTTTTTACAATATGTTAAAGTGAGAGTACTTAAATAGTAGCTGCCATTTTTAGGCGGTAAGCATAATAAAAAAAGAGGTTTAGTCTTATGGCTTTAAAAAAATCTTATAGTAAAGACAAAAAGACTTGCAATGTAACTTTTACAGTTACACAAGAGGCCGCACGGGGAGCAGAAACAGTAACTATTGCAGGCGATTTCAATAGTTGGAGCAGCACTCAGACCCCGCTCAAAAAAGGCAAAGATGGTTCTTTTTCAGTAAAATTGGCTCTTGAAGCAGGAAAAGAATATCAGTTCCGCTATTTGCTCGATGGCAAGCATTGGGAAAATGACTGGGCTGCGGACAAGTATATTCCTGCACCATTTTCACACACAGATAATTCTGTTGTTATCTGCTAGTTTTTTACATCATAGTATTTTGCGGCAGTTTTAAGGAGATTTTCTGCTACTACGACGGGAACTTTTTTTAAAAGTTTCCGTTTTTTTGTGCAAAATGATTTTCACCCCCTTTTTGCCGAGATTCGTCATTTTTCTTCTATTATAGATATCTTTTTTAAATTAGACTACGAAAAGTCTCCCCAAAAAGCGCGAGCGGAGGAAGGAAATTTGTTTGCAAACAAACAGCGCGGGCGGCATAAAGTGGCGGTTTGTTTGCAAAGGGATAGACAGCATACATTGCTTAATGGAATTGCATAGCAACAATTGCATAGCAACAATTGCATAGCAACAATTGCGTAGCAACAATTGCATAGCAATTACCAATCCGTGTGATATTCCTTTATATTGTCATACGGATTCGATTTTTCTACGGAAAATCAATTTTTATTGTTATCGTCATATTGAGCGATAGGCGTTGCCAGCGAAATATCTGCGCCTTCTTTGCATAACAAGCAAAAACTCCGCCCCAGCAAGCATCACTTTTGCAAACAATACGCAGATTCTTCGGAGTTTCACTCCTCAAAATGACGGGCAAAAAAAATCACCTTTTTAGAATTGAATACATGGGGTTTTGCTTGGGTTTTAGTTCTAGGACTTTGTGTTCGCAAGAAAGAACTTCGGTTTTGTCGTGGGTAACGTGCAAAAGCGTTGTTGTTCCAGTTTCGGCGATTGTTTCTAAAAGGGCAAGGATTTTTTCCCGAAAATTTTCGTCTAAACCGTGGCACGGCTCGTCTAAAATCAGTACGCGCGGACTTTTTACTGCCGCCCGCAAAATCAACGCTGCCCTCTGTTCCCCATAACTAAGATTTGAAAACGCCTCATTTTCGCGCCCCGCAAAGCCCGCAAGCCGAAGCCACGCCCTCGCACTCAAAATTTCAAAGTCGCCAGGTTGCTCGTAAAGCCCAATGCTGTCGTAAAAGCCCGAAATTATAACGTTTTGTAGCGTTGTTCCGCCAACCATGCGATATTCCACGTGCAAACGGTAGCTTACAATGCCCAAATTTCGCTTTATGTCCCAAATAGTTTCCCCGCTACCGCGCCGTTTTCCAAAAATGTAGATTTTTTCGCGAAAAACCTGCATATTGTCGCCCGTTATAAGCTCTAAAATTGTGGTTTTCCCCGCCCCGTTTGGACCGCGCAAAAGCCAATGTTCACCGCTTTTAACTTCCCAATTCAAATTGACCAAAACTTTGTTTTCGCCCCAGCCGACATTTACATTTTCAAATTTTACAAGGCTTTCTCCGCGCAATTCGTCTTGGATTTTAAGGGAAATGTCATTTGTCGTGCTGAATTCTCGGCGGATTTTTTTTAGTTCCAAAATGAATTCGCGTTTTTTTTGCATTTTCGATTCTGATTCGCGTTCGGCTAACAATTTAAGATTATTTTCATACAATTTTCGCTCACCGCAAAAAGAAATTCCTCCGTTAGAAAACTCTAGCACACAATTTATTTCATCGGGAATCTCTGTAAATCGTTCCATTACAAGAATTATTTTTGGCATTCCCGCTTGCCCTTGATTTTGCCTTTTTAAGAGCGTGTTAAAAAACTCCAAGAAAATTTCCCTCGATTCTACATCAAGACCTGCAAACGGGTCACTCAAAATTAAAAGTCCCGCGCCAGAAAGCAAAGCTCGGCACAAAAGTGTGCGCCGAATTTCTCCCGTACTCAAATAGCGCAAACCTCGGTCAAGAATATTTTGTATGCCGCACAAAGCGACCTCCGCTCGCGTTTCTAGGCGGAGCATTTCTTGTGAAAGTGGAGCGTTTTTGCTTTGCGCACCGCCTAAAACCTCAGAAATGAATCGGCGAGCTGTGCGACCTTCGTCCTCGCGATTTAGAATTTCACTTTCGTCTAAAGCCCGCTCTTTTTCAATCAGTTTTGCCGCATTTTCTAGCGAAACAAGCATTGTTTTTTTGTCAAAAATAGAAAAATATTCTGGATTTTTTGCATTTTTTTGTTCTAAAATGGACAATTCGTTGGGAACAAATTTTAGCTGCGCATCATTTTGAGAATCAAGTGCGGAAACAAATTCGCTTTTTCCACTCCCATTTGCGCCAATTATCAGCCAAGACTCGCAATCTTTCATTTGCCACGAAACATTTTTTAAGACATTTTTAAGCTGTCCCTTAACTGCACAATTTTCTATTTTAACAAAAGTTTCCATACTCAAAATTATAGCAAAAACACCTTTGCAACGCAAATATTGCTATGCATAATGACACGCTGACGGACAAAAAAATCAGTGGAGGGGAAAAATTTTACAAAACTTTCTGTGCGATTCTGCCGAAAAAAGAAGAAGAGAAAGTTTCCGATGACATTAAGGAGGATTCCCATATATGAAGAAAATTGTTGCGTTGGCAGGACTCGTTTTTGCCGCTGGATTTACTTTTGCCTTTGACACAAAATCTTTTACCCCAGAAGGAAATATCGCTTCTTATACAAAAACAGATTTTTCTGTCACATCAAAATTCGGCGATTATTACAGAACGCCAACGGCAAAATATGTTCACAAATACAACGGCGCACTTGAAGAAGAAGTTACGGGCTACACCGCTCGCGATGTTCAAATTGACAAAATTTCTTACGAATACGATGCAACTAGAGTTTTAATCAGCACGGTGTTTTACGATTCATCAAATATTCTCATTTGGAAAACGACTTCTGAATATGATTCGGAATATCGCTTATCTTCAGAATCGGATTATAATGCTTCTGGAACTTTGCAATCAAAAAACATCTACAAATATGACGGGCGAAGTATCACAGAATCTTTTTATGACGGAAACGGCAGACTTCTTGAGCGCACAATCACTGTTCAAGACGCGCTAAATCGCCCGATTGAAAAAAATCGCTACACCGCAGACGGAAATCTTGACCGCAAAGAAGTTTTTTCTTACGGCGACAACGGAAAAATCAGCACTATTGAAACTTTTTCTAGCGAAGGCAGTAGCCGATACAAAACGGTCTACAAATATGACGCTTCCGCTTTTTTAACAGAAATCCAAGTTTTTAACGCAAAAGACACACTTATTGAGCGCGACATTTACAAAAATGATTCTCACGGAAACCCGACAAGAATCAGCACTTACAATGTAGCGCAAAAATTTGGAACAACCGTTTACGAACTTACAGGAATTTCTGAATATTCCTACAATTACATAAATCTTGTAAACTCAGAAAAATAAAAACTTACAAATCGGGCTTTTTATTTTGCAAAAAGCCCGTCACTCTTAGCGTTCCCCACGATTGAAGCCCGTCATGTTGAGGGCAAATGCCCGAAATATCCGCATATTCTTTGCGTTTTCGCGCCCCTGTTAGCATTTCCCGTGCCCCGCACAATATAAGTCCTTGATGTCCGCCGTGCCAATCCAGAGCAATTTTTTCACGCTTTTCATGCGTTCAATGACTTGTTCGTAATGTGCCTCGTTTGAGACGAATTGAAAATCTTTCATATCGTTCATAGTTTACAATGCTTTACACATATTGTTCCATTCTTCATCGCTCAAATCGCAGTAATGCACATCCTCTTCAAACACGGTCTGGTCTTTCGGCAAGCAGAATACAGCCGCGACTTTTTGCAAATCTTGCTTGTTGATGTTGTTCCCGTGATACACGAAAAATCGCTCCGAATCGCAGTGATACACGACCTGCCCGCGCGGAATGGAAAAATATTCTTTTTGCAGCTGTTTTGGCAAAACAGAAAGCCGACCCGTTTTTGCGCGAAGTTCTTCCCAGTAGTCCGCATGGTCTTTCGTGCCGGTAATTGCCTCTCCGTAGTGCTCGCCTTGCTCCAATGGAACGGCATGAACGAACATAGGTAAATCCTTGTAAAACCAAAAGATACCGACACGGCTCTTACCATAAAAAAGGCAATCTTTGAGTTCTGCCAGATAGAGCGGAATTTTTTCATCGTCAGAAAAGCAGTCTGCGTCTGTTTTTGCAAGCTCGGCTTCAATGTGAGGAAATGCAATCGCCGTGCAAACAGAAAGCATCTGACCTTTCCGCCACTCGGGATGCTTTTTCCGCTCGGATTCAGAAAAAGAGACGAGCGTTTCAAGAATTTGGTCAAAAAAAGCGCTTTGCCGCTACAGTTCTTTCATGTATGCG
>CALCEK010000114.1 GCA_937900125.1 uncultured Treponema sp.
GATTAAACCCGTTCGGAAACTAGCTGGAAACTGCGTTGCCAAAACAGTTTCAGAACAGGTCTAATGACATTTTGTGAAAAAATCAATTTTCACATTTTTTTCATAAGACAATTTCTAAAAGTTCAGAAGGAGTTTTTATAAAACATTTTGCGCCGTTTGCTTTTAAAAAATCTTCTGAGCGGAAGCCCCACAAAACGCTTACACAAAAAAGTCCCGCGTTGTTTGCCGTTTTTATGTCAACATCAGAATCGCCTACATAAAGAGCTTCGTGTTTTTCAACGCCGAGTTTTTTTAAAACCGCAAAAACAGAATCGGGAGAAGGCTTCCGTTTGATTCCTTCACTTTCCTTTTCGCCAATCGCGCAAGATGCAGGAATCCCTTTAAAATAAAGAGAGGCTAATTCTTTTACTTGAGCATCAGGCTTATTAGAAACGATTCCCATTTTTACACCGCAAGAAGAAAGTTCGTTTATCAAGTCGAGGACTCCATCGTAGGCTCGCGTTTTGTTTTGCCAATTATTTGCGTAAGTTTCGCGCATTTCTTGCAGGACTTTTTGGTATTGCGGATTTTCTTTTCCAGAAGGCAAAGCTTTTTCAATAAGAACGCCAAGTCCATTTCCTACAAACATTCTAACTTCGTCTATAGTGTGAGTGGGGAATCCATTTTTTTCTAACACTTGATTGCAACTGTCTGCAAGGTCATCGAGTGTGTTTAAAAGAGTTCCGTCAAGGTCAAAAATAACAGCTTTAAATTTCATAACACCTTTAGCTTACTTGATTTTGTTTTTCTGAACAAGCCGTTTGTTTTCAAATCAAAACACAAGTCTTGCCGAGAATGTGTAAATTTCGTATAATCAAAAAAGCAAACTTTTAAAATTGCAATTTTTAGAGATATTTTTTAGGACAAATAAAATGAAACTTACTTGTGGCATTGTAGGACTTCCGAATGTAGGAAAATCAACTATATTTAGTGCGCTAACAAAAACGCCTGCAAGTGCAGAAAATTATCCATTCTGCACAATTGACCCGAATATGGGCGTTGTTGACCTTCCAGATGAACGGCTCGATTTTATGGCGAGTATTTTTCAGCCAAAGAAAAAAATTCCCGCAAGTGTTGACTTTGTTGACATAGCTGGACTCATAAAAGGCGCGAGTAAAGGCGAGGGACTTGGGAATCAGTTTCTTGCAAATATCCGCGAAACTACAGTGATTGCCCATGTTGTTCGCTGTTTTGACAATCCAGACATTCAGCACGTCCGCGAAGACGCAAAAACAGAAGCTACAATCGACCCAGAAAGCGACATTCTTACAATCGATTTTGAACTTTGTCAGGCGGATTTGGACACTTTAAACAAACGAAACGAAAAAGTTACAAAACAGATTCGTTCGCTCGGCGCGGAAGAAAAAAAGAAGTACGCACATTATCTTTCTGCCGCAGAAAAAATTAAGCCACTTTTAGAAAGCGGAAAATGTGCGCGAATGGCAGATTTGTCCGAAGAAGAAAAATCGGCTTTGTATGACCTTCATCTTTTAACGCTAAAGCCACAAGTTTTTGTTTGCAACATTGACGAAGACACAATCGCAAGCGGAACAAATGCGTATGTTGAAACCGTAAAAAAAATCGCAGCGGAAAACAAAAGCGAAGTCGTTGTAATTTGCGGAAAATTTGAAGCTGATTTGAGCGATGTTACGGACGAAAACGACAGGCGCGAGTTTATGGAAAGCGTGGGCTTAAAAGAAAGCGGACTTACAGTTTTGTCGCGCAAAGTTTATTCGCTTATGGGATTGCGCACTTTCTTTACGGGAGGAGCTGATGAATGTCGCGCTTGGACAATCCATGCTGGGGACAAAGCTCCGCAGGCAGCTGGCGTAATTCACACTGATTTTGAAAAAGGCTTTATAAAAGCAGAGGCTTACACCGTAGACGACCTAAAACAATACGGCTCTGAGGCAAAGATAAAAGAAGCAGGAAAATATCGCCAAGAAGGAAAAGAATACGTTGTTCAAGACGGAGATGTTCTTTTCTTTAAATTCAATGTTTAAAACTTTAGTTCCTTAAGAAAATCAATTTTTACGAAAATTTGTCATTTCTTAAGGAACACAAATCATTTGTGAAGAATACATAGATTCTTTGCGGGCGAAGCCTTATTGCTCAAAATGACGCACAAACAAAAAAATCACAACAAAAGCGGATTCTACTTTTGCGGGCGAATGTATGGCTTGTAGTTTTTTAGCCAATTCAAAACGGGAACAGTCCAATCGTTTTCCATTATGCCCTCTAACAAAAAGCGTTCATAAATAAACTGAATATATGCAATTACATCTTCGCGTTTTTTTGAATCAATGCTTGTGTCATTTACAAAAAGGCGGTTTATAAAATCGACTGCATCTTCTGGAGAAAAAAGTTCAGGAACAAGTTTTGTCACCATATAAAGTGCGGCAGGAATGCAATTTACACTGTGTTGTTTTATGTAAAGAACCGTTTCGGCAATTTCAACAGCGTGGTCGTACAATTCCCTATTCCATCTTGACTTTTCACTTTCCGTAAAATTTTCCCGCTCAAACAACATTCGATAAAACGAAAAACACAAAGTTACAATGGAAACGTGCAAACTCGGAACGCACATATCATGCGGGTCAATGCGGTGGATTCTCTTTAGGGATTTATTGTCAGTTTTTGGTCTTTCAGTTGTTGTCATGTAAACCCGATAAACTCTGTACGACTCCTTGTACAAAAGTTTTATGTACCGCAAAAATTCCGCCGCTAAAATAGAGCCGTCTTTGTTTCCAAATCGATGCAAAAGCATAGCCAGCGGTCGAATCCAAAAGTTTATAAAATCCATATAACAATGCACGTGGCTCACATCAAACGGAATCACATCGTCAAGGTCGTTATCAACGTGAAGAATCGGAGTGCGCAAAATGTTAAGCTTTCGCAAATATTGTGGCATAAAAAATTTTGACGCAACAACTCCAATGTATGACCAAACCGCCCAAGCACTTTGCTTTCTAAACGGAAGAATCGCGTAGCAATACAAAACGTTAAAAGAAGAAAGTCTGCGCTTTGAAACTTTTTTAAGTTGCGCTTCTGTGGGAGTTTTTACACTTCCCTTTCTAAACGGAAAACGAGAATCTATAGCGGCATCATTTTTTTTCTTAGATTTTTTTTCGCATAAGATTTTATCTTTCATTTTCCAAACACTTCCTTTGCAACCATAACAGTTTCCATTGCATCGCGAGCGTAATAATCAGCACCAATTTTTTTTGCATAATCAGCCGTTAAAACCGCACCGCCAACAACAATTTTGCAATTTAAATTGTTTAACAAAAGAGCTGCTTTTAGCTGCTTAATTGTTTGTTCCATATTGGCAACCGTTGTTGTCATCAGCGCACTAAGTCCGACAAGCTGAATTTTATTTTCTAGCACGGTAGAAATAATTTTTTCTGGCGGAACATTTTTTCCCAAATCAAGAACAGTGTAACCATAATTTTCAAGGAGGGCGCGAACAATATTTTTCCCAATATCGTGAATATCGCCGTAAACCGTTGCAAGAACAATGCTTCCCTTGCTTTCGGCATTTTGCCCGCTTTCTGAAAGTTTTGCCTTTATGCGCGAAAAACTTTCGCTTACAGTTTCGGCACTCAAAAGCAGCTGGGGCAAAAATTTTTTTCCGCTTTCGTAATCCTTGCCAACGGAATCGAGCGCGGGGACAATCGCTTTTTCGATTATGTCAACGGGCGCAAAAGTTTCAAGAAGTTTTTCTGTGCAAAGAGCCGCTTTGTCTTTAAAACCATTTTCGATTATTTTTATCAATTCTGATTCGGCTCCTGCATTTTGGACTTTTTGTGAATCAGAAAAAGAATCAGAAGAATTTGCAAAAGAGCCAGAAGGGGATTTTTTGCTCACACCATTTTTGTCCGCAAAAAGATTCACATTTTTTGCCACCTGAGAAACGCTTTCGCCCCCGCTAAGATTCACGCTTATGCTCAACGTTCCGTCTTTTAAGGCATTCAATAAAATTTCGTCCTTTGCTTTTTTGCTCGCAGGGTCAAGGCTTCCCATATAAGTTTGAATATAATCCAAAGAATTTTTGTCAAACCCAGAAAGTGCGCGGAACGCCCTAAAACTATCCATCATCGCGTTTGACGCAGGATTTATAATGCACCCAGAAAGTCCTGCTTCTAATGCAAGCGTAAAAAATCGACTATTTAAAATGTCGCGCCGCGGGAGTCCAAAACTAATGTTGCTTACGCCCAAAACAAATTGCAATCCCTCCGAGCCAAATTCCTCTTTTAAAATCCGAATCGCTTTTATGGTTTCTAGCGCGTTTTCTTGTTCAGAACTCACGGTAAGTGTTAGCGTATCAATAAAAATGTCGCGCACGGGAATATTGTATTTTTTTGCCTCAGCAATCATTTTTTTTGCAACCAAAACTCTGCCTTCAGCTTTTGCTGCGATTCCCGATTCGTCAATGCACAAAGCCACAATTGCGCCGCCGTATTTTGCAATCAGCGGAAAAACCGCGTCCATTGTTTTTTGCTTTCCATTTACACTGTTTACAAGAGCTTTTCCATTGTAATAGCGAAGGGCTTTTTCTAAAACGCACGGCTCGCTTGAATCTAGTTGTAAGGGAATGTTAAAAACTGTTTGGATTTCTTTGATAGCCTTGCACATAGCTTCCGTTTCATCAATTTCAGGAAGTCCCACATTTACGTCAAGCACATTCGCTCCCTGCTTAATTTGGCTATCGGCTTCGTCTACAATGTACTGAAAATTATTATTTAAAAGTGCTTCCTTGCATTTTTTCTTTCCCGTGGGATTTATCCGCTCCCCAATTAAAACTGGCCCCGCAGTTTTTCCAATCTGCAAAGTTTTATTGTACGAACAAATATAGGTGTTATTCCAAGTGGCATTTTTTTCCGTGCAAGTTTTATTTTTTTCAAAAAGAGTTTCACATTCTTGGACAATTTTATTTTTCATTGCGCAAATATGCTCAGGTGTAGTGCCGCAACAACCGCCAAGAATTGTTGTTCCCAAAAGCCTATTTTGTAATTGCGAAAAAGCAAATTCATCGGGGGTAACAACGTACACATCCTTCCCGTCAATCACTTGGGGAAGCCCCGCATTTGGCTGCACACAAACTGGAATGTGAGCAAAAGACAAAAATTGTTCGGCAAGTTTAGAATCCTCTTCAATAGAACCGCCACAATTAAAACCTAAAGCGTCAACCCGCAAAGCTTCTAGGTAAGTTACGCAAGTTAAAACGTCCGCGCCCGTAAGAGTCCGCAAATTGCTCTGAAAAGTCATAGTGGCAATAATCGGAAGCGAAGTATTTTCCCGAATCGCAAGAACCGCCGCCTTCACTTCGTACAAATCGCTCATCGTTTCTATAATTGCAAGCTGCGCACCCGCCCTTTCTGCTGCAATAGCGGCACTTTTGTAAGCATCGTAGGCTTCGTCAAAAGTAAGAGTGCCCATCGGTTCTAAAAGCTTTCCAACCTGCCCGCTATCCCAAGAAATATAATGTGGCGCACAAAAACCATCGCGTTCCGCTTCCAAAACGGCTTCTTTTTCAAGAAAAATGGCACGCTCAATATATTCTTCCGCCGAGTGAGAGGCATTTTCGCCCAATTTTATTTTGTTCGCCCCAAAAGAATTAGCCGTTAAAACATTCGCGCCAGCTTTTAAGTAAGAAAGATGAATCTGTTTTATAAGGTCGGGCTTGTAAAAATTAAGGTCTTCTGGAATTTCGTACTGCAAACTTCCTTGAGAAAGTTTTTGAATCATCGTTCCCATGCCGCCGTCCAAAAAAATCGGCTTTTTAGCGACAAAAGAATCATTAAGAAAATCGCGAAAACTCATTTTTTGAGAAAACATTTATCGTCTATCCTGAATGCCAAATTCCTTCCACCCCGCCTGCGGCACGGCAAGTTTTACGCGCTTTCGAGAAGAACGCACCAAAGAGTCCATTTGCTTAGAAAAATCGTTCAGTTCAGCAGTGCAAACCTTTAACTCCGCCTTCAGACGCTCTTGTTTGGTGTCTAACTCTTGCACTTTTGCTAATGCAGTTTCAATTTCTTGTGCATTTTGTTCATTTAGCCCTATGCTTTTGAGAATTTCTAGGTTGCCTTTAATTCCCGCAATCATAAGACGAGCGTCACTAATCTTCTGAGAAAGAGTCTGATACATATTTTTCTCCTATTTTAATTGGTTTTTCATTTTTAATACCAACTTATATTTTATAATATAATAGAAAACTTAAAAAAGCAAATGAATTATTTTTATTTTTATCCCTTTTTTGGCTTTTTTAAGTCCAGCAAAAGAATTATCCTGTTAAAGAATTCAAAAAATAATTGTACAAACATCTTTCGTATTCTTCTTAAACAAAATAATCACTATAAAAAGAAACTTCTTTATCTGTAAAAGGTGTTTCTTAACCTTAAAAATGTAAAAAAGAACTTAAAGAATTTAGTTTTTATGCTTCTGAATTAAATTCTCCAACTACAAAAATCATATTTTAAGTTACTGAATTTATCCATTAAGCTATTAACTTTTTATTTTAAGTTCATTTTACTCATTACACGACTGAATAATATAATTCACATTATTCAGAATATCTTTTGCAACATCTGGTTTGTTCATTGTATAGATATGAATTCCCCTTACACCATTAGAAATTAAATCAATTATCTGGTCAGTTGCATAAGCAATTCCAGCCTGTCGCATTGCAAGTTGATTATTTGCAAATTTATCGCAGATGGCAAGAAGTTTTTGTGGAACAAACGCATTTGACAGCTTAATCATTCTATCCACCTGATTAGAATTTGTTATCGGCATTATTCCAGCTAAAACTGGCACTCGAATACCTTTTGTTTGCAACCTGTAAAGATAACTGTAAAGCATATTATTGTCAAAAAACATCTGAGTTGTTAAAAAATCTACCCCAGAATCTATTTTATACTTTAAATTATCTATATCCTCCGCCCTATCATGGCTTTCTGGATGCCCCTCAGGATAACACGCTCCCCCAACACAAAAGCCTTCTTCCTTAAGAATCTTTGCCAGATGGTTTGAATGGAGCAATTCGGGGTGCAAAACTTCGTTTCTTTTGTCCTCAAATCCATTTGGAATGTCACCACGCAAAGCAAGCACATTCTCAATTCCATTTTGCTTCATCTTTTTTGCAATTTCCTTTACAGAATCGGGAGTATTGCCAACACAAGTTAAATGCGCAAGGCTAGGAATCCCAAAATTCAGTATCTGAGAAGCAATCTCAACAGTATTTTCTCTTGTCGTTCCCCCCGCACCGCAAGTTATAGACATAAAATCTGGTTTCAGAAGCGTTAATTCCTTTGCCGCCTGCACAACAGAATCAAACGCCGCCTGTTTTTTTGGAGGAAACACCTCAAAAGAAAGAACAACATTCTTGTTATCTAAAATTTCTTTTATCTTCATACAAATAATATACTTTCTTACTTACACATCTTCAACAAAAATTTGAGCCTTTTTGTGAAAAAATATTTTCTAAAGCTAATTATCTAGTATGAAAAAGTGTTTTTTTATTATTTGTCTGCTTATAAAAAGCGTTTTTGTGTTTGCGGAAGAGTTTAGCCAACTTATTATTCCGCAAAAAATAGACATTCTTTCTTCTATGAATATGAATTTCCCTATTTCGCAAGAAAAGAATCCATTTTTCAACTTTGATTCTGGACTTCGCCTAAAAGGAAAACAATATTCCATAATGACATCTGTTCATTCAGAGAAGCTTTTCTTTAATAATGAAGAGGATTTTTCTTTTGACAAACTGAATTTTTCTTATGCAGGACAGATTTTCCTTTCTGATAAGCTACTTCCTTTTAATCTGCAACTGTTTGCTGGAACTCTACAGTATTCTTCTTCTGTTTCTAGGCTCAAAAATCCAATTCTAAAGCAGTCAAGTTCGCTTTCAAAGTCAATTTTTCTTTCTCCAGGGATTGCACCGTCAATTCCTAGCCTTACGACTTCTGCAAAGCAGCCATCTTTTTGCGTTTCTGTTTCGGCTGGGAAGAAAAGTCACTTTCTTCCAACAATGCAATTTGCACTTTCTCCCGATTTGAATCTAAATTATAGCGTTTACAAGGCATTTTATACGCATTTTATTCCATCTTTTACGCTTGCCCTTAGTGGAAACGTTTCTTCTTGGGGTAAAAATGCAAGTTCAGCATGGTTTTTAAAGAGAAAAGCAGTTCCAGAAAACTTTTATGCAAGTCAAGAAGCTCTTTGTTCATTTAATTTTAAAGTTTTTAAAAGTTCCACAGCGTTTTTTGTATATGAAAATCCGTTTTCTACAGCTGATTTTGCGTTGCAAACAAAAAATTCTCTTACATTTTCACATTTTTGTTTGCAAACTTCTGTTTTTGCCTCTGATAAGGGATTTTATACGGCTTCTGGAACAAATCCAGATACATTTTTTCAATTTAGAATAAATCCGCAAACAAAATGGAAACTCGGAAAACAAAAAAAAGGCTTAACACTTCAAGCTGGAGTTTTATGCGGAATGGATTTTTGTTCCCAAAATGAAGTAAACGGTGCGCAATACAATAACGCGCTTTTTCAAACAGATGTTTTTTTTGACACTTCGCATTTTAGATTTGGCGTTTCTTGTAGCGCAAAACAAAGCACAGCAGCTTCTAAACCGATTTACAATGCAAAAGGTCAAATGAATTATTACGGAGAAAATTGCAAAACTTTTTGCGTTTTTTCGTTTCAGGAAGATAAAACAGCTTCTTCTTTTTGCAAAGAAACACTTTATGCGCGTTTTGCAATTTATCCGCAAAAAAGCATTTTGTATTCCGCACAAATAAAGTCAACTTTTGTCTTTAAAGATTTTGAACTTGATTCAACGGAACTTTCTAGCTCTGTAACTTTTAAATTTATCTTAAATCGAGTAAATATAAGTGCAAAAGCCGCAGTTTGCCTTCCCATTTGCCCGACATTTTGAGGAAGCACTTTGTGTAGCACTTTGTGTAAAAAAGTAAACCTGTTAGGAAACTTCAGTTTCAGAACAGGTCTAGTGATTTCTTAGGATTTTGAAAATTTCCCTATTGAATTTAAAAATATTTTTCTATATAATTTACAAACTTATATTGTGGAATCCCTTGTTTTCGTGGGATTTTTGGGAAAAATGGTTAAGTGTGCTGAACAAAGCGAAGTTTAAGCGCGTTCAACTTACAATCTAATCATCGCTTCCTTAGTTTAGAATTTTTTTTTGAGAGGTATACAATATGGCTTTTGATATTACCAAAGTTCGTAATATCGGAATCAGTGCCCACATTGACTCTGGTAAAACAACTACTTCAGAACGCATCTTGTTCTATTGTAACAAGATTCACCAGATTCATGAAGTTCGCGGTAAAGAC
>CALCEK010000115.1 GCA_937900125.1 uncultured Treponema sp.
AGATAATTTTTTCGAGATGCCGTCGAGTTCTAAGTCGTTGAAATACAACGACTTAAAATATCGCATTTTCAAAGTTACCTCTAAAAATTGCAATTGTTAAAGCAAATAAAGGAAATTCATCACACTGCGCGTCCAGATTTATTTAAAAGTGGACTACCAAAGTATAGTGTTCACGAACTAGAAGAGCGAATCGCGGACAAAACGACACCGATTTTTGTCTACGAAGAAAATGGCAAAGTTTTAGCACACATTTTTTGTACCTTAAAAAAATCTGAAAATGATTCAGTTTTAAATGATATGACAACTTTGTTTATAAACGATTTTTGCGTTGACAAAAGTTTGCGCGGTACGGGAATCGGAACAAAAATGTACACATTTGTTAGAAATTTTGCAAAAAATGCGGGATGCTATCACATAAATTTAAATGTTTGGGAATGTAATCCTAGTGCAAAAAAATTTTACACAACTTTAGGAATGAAGCCCCAAAGTTGTGTAATGGAAGATATTTTGTAAACACGAGGCAATTTTTAGTTTACGTTAGACTTTAAATTGGTCAATTTGTGTTCCGATTCTGTAAATTGAACCGCTAATTGCTGTTGCAATGTTTAACAAAGAATCGTCATCGCTTTCAAAGTGCTTTACGCTTACTTCCATTTTTTCAACCATTTCTTGTACCGTGTCTGAAGAATTTCTTAAAACTTCAACATTTTCTATAATTGCGGAGCGAGAATTGTCAACGTCAGAAGAAGCACTTTGCACTTGTGTAGTAGTTGTGTTCATATAGCTTAAAGCCTCGCTTATTTGCTTAGAACCTTCCGCTTGTTCGTCCATAGCCAATTCAACTTCGTGAACAAGATTGCTTGTCGCCTCAATTTTTTGTACAACCGCTGTCATTGCCTGGTCAGAAACGGAAGACGCATTTACAACGGCTTGAATTGAGCTTAAAATTCCCTTAAGTTGTGAGCCAATATTTTTTGATTGAGTTGAAGAATTTTCTGAAAGTTTGCGAATTTCATCGGCAACAACGGCAAACCCTTTACCTGCTTCACCTGCGTGTGCAGCTTCTATTGCCGCATTCATTGCCAAAAGATTTGTTTGCGACGCGATTGAAGAAATGACATTATTTGCTTCGTTCAACATTTTAGACTGCTGTTCAATTTGTTGTATTTGCGCATTCACTTCGTGCTGATGCGTTAAACTTGCATTTACATCGTGGTACACCACATCAAATTCTTTTGCCATTTTTTGAACAGAAGCTGTAACCGAACCGATATTTCCAATCATTTCGGTAACTGCGGCAGACGCTTGCTCTACACCTTCAGACTGTTTCAATAAAATCTCTCGCAATGAACTGACCGTTGTAGAAATTTGCCCGACCGCTTCAACGGTGTTTCCAACTTTTGTGTGCTGATTTGCAACTTCTGTGTCAACATTTTTAATGCTTGTGAGCATAGTTTCTAGGAATCCCGCATTTTCTTCAACCATTGCACTTAGCCGTTTTCCATAACCATGCAAATCATCTTTTGAAGCTTTTAATTCCTGAATAATCATCTGCAATTTTTCAGTGAATTTGTTAAATCCGTCTACAACGCGCCCAATGTCATCGTGAGCTTCGGCTTCAAGGCGTTTTGTAAGGTCGGCATTGCCAGTTGCAACATCCTCGATTGCCGCACTAACTTTTTTGAGCGGTTTTACGGAAAGTCCGACAGTAAAAACTCCGCCCGCAACAGAAATTGCAATCGCAAGCAAAATAACAATAATCACTTGATTTAAAAGTTTTGTAATTCCACCGTAAAAATCATTGTAAGGAGCTATACAAACGACAACCCAATCGGAAGCTTGCACGGGATAAAAAGTCGCTGAATATTTGATTTTTTTGACTTCATCGTAATAAATCGCGTTTCCCGCCTCGCCACGCTGAATTAGCGGAACAATTTGCATAAAACCATTTGACGCGCCTTCTGACATTGAAGCGTTGTTTTTTACAAGTTCTTCATCTTCGTGGGCAACATATTTTCCTGTTTTTGCGTTTACAACAAATGGGTGTGATGCCGAACCGACAACAATGTTTGCAACGGTTTTACAAAGTGCCGTAGAATCCACAACAGCGGAAATTTCTGCAATTTGCCTGTAAGAATCATCAAAAACGGGAACTGCGTAAAATGTACACAAATGTCCGTTCACGGAACTCCAGTTTGGATCCATAATTGCATTTTTTCCTTCCATAGAAGTGCGAATGTAATCGCGGTCGTGCAAATCGCTCCACTTGCCTGTAGTTGCATAGCCAATGCCGTTTTCGTTAAAAAATCCAAATCCGTAGTAAGAATCAGAATTTGAAATTGTACTGTTTACGGTTTCCCATTTGTAGCGCATATCGACTTGGGTGTTACGAATTATGTCTAATTTGGCAAGCGATTCTAGCATTTTGAATTCACGGTCGTTTATATTAAAAATGTCCGAAGCTGTTCCGCGCGCAAGATTCAAATTTCCTTCGCTAACAGCATTTTCAAGCTGGTGTTTGGAATTGACATACAAAAATGTCGAAACTGCAAAACATGTTAGCATTAGGTCAAGAATAATGCTCAAGTTGATTTTTGCCCGAATACCGATTTGTGAAACTTTCATTTTTATCTCCTATAAAATCCGCATAACAACCGCTCAAAATCCCAAAAGCGATTTTTAGCGTTTAGGCGTTTGTCCAAGCACGATGCAAAACTTCTTTTCCTTGCGAAGCTACCATTTGGTACAATTTTTTGCTCAACTGATGATGAAGCGCAGTTTCTAAGTCTGGAGTTCCATCGCCTTTTGTAAACATAAAAACGCCCAAATTTAGCCCGCGCCGTTTTCCTTTCATTATAAGAACAACATCGCTGTCAAATGACATTCCATTTATCAAAATCGAAGCACCTTTTATGCGTTCGTAAATTTCAAAGTCAATAGTATTATCGGCAAAATCGCAGGCAAAATATTGTAAGTTTACATCGAGAATTTTTGCGCAATACGTTCGATTGTTTGTCTTAAAAGAAATATTGCTTTGGGCATCGCAAAGCGCACGAACCATTGTACGCCGCCCACACGCACCGTTTTCAAAAAGCAGGTTGCTAATATTGATAAGATTTTTTTCGCCATTAGAAACGAGCGGAAGCACTCCGCCCCGCACACCGCACGCCTTGTATTCAGAGGCAATTTGCGCATCTCGCGATTCTCCTTGAGTTTTATGAATTGCGCAAATTATTGTTCCATTTTGATTTTGAATGTTTGAAATGAGGGATTTCCAGCTACTTCCCTGTAATTCGGAATCAAGGTTAAACACCAAAATTGACCCCGCGTACAAAGAAATTATATCGGAAACTTTTTTTTGTACCGAACACACAGAATCGCTTTTTACAATGTAACATTCGTATCCCCTAGAAAAAAACGCTTCCATGTAAACTTCTGGAATCAACGAATCATCTGGAGTTATAAAAAACGATTTTCTTCCAAAAATTGCAATATCGTCCATTTTGTAAGTATAAATGATTTTTTTTGTCTTGCATAGTAGAGAAATTTGCGGGTATTCTGGGCGGAAACCGCTGACACTGGCGCGGTGGGCTGTGTGCTGACAAAATGCCCAAAAAATTTGACAAATATAAGGTATGCACTTATATTTTCAATATGAATAAATTTTCGCTTTCTATAATTACGCCTGCGCTCATGCTTGTTTCGGGATGTGTGCCGAATTCCAAAGTTTCTTCTAGCTCGCAACAGGTAAAAGTTGTGAGTCGCGATATAAATGTCCCAAAATCGAACACGGAAGGTTCAATATACGGAAGATTGTTCATCAAAAATGATGGAAAAAAACATCCGCTAATAATTACCAGCCACGGCTACAACGGAATTGGAAATGATTTTGCCGATGATTGCGCATTTTATGCAAAAAACGATTTTGCCGCTTTTACTTATGATTTTTCAGGAGGTTCAACGCGCTCACAAAGCACTGGTAAATCCACAGAAATGACGCTTCTCACTGAAAAAAAAGATTTGCTTGATGTAATCGATTTTGTTTCGACCCTTGACGGCGTTGACTCTGACAATATTTTTCTTATGGGAGGAAGTCAGGGCGGAATGGTTACGGCGTTGGTTGCGGAAGAGCTTGGCGAAAAAATTAAAGCGATTTCACTTTATTATCCAGCCTTTTGCATTCCAGATGATTGGCGCAAAACTTATCCCGAAGGAGCGGAAATTCCTGAACAATTCAATTTTTGGGGACTTACGCTCGGCAAGGATTTTGTTGAAGTTGCGCGTTCTATCGATGTGGAAAAAGCAACAGGCAAATATAAAAATCCAGTGTTAATTGTACACGGCACTGATGACCAAATTGTAAATATTTCTTATGCCGAAGCTGCACAAAAACGTTACCCAAATGCACGGCTCGAAATTCTACAAGGCGAAGGTCATGGTTTTAAATCGGAGGAAGCAGCAAAAGCACGTAAACTCGTTTTAGAACATATGCAAAGTCAACTCTAAACCCCAAACTGTAAACCGCAGTCCTCAAAATTTGCCACGCATTTGTCCGCATACGTCTGCGCCTCGTTCAGTTCCAGGTGGCGACGCATATAAAAACGGCGAATCGTGCCACGGCTAATGACCGCCTCTAAGTGCAAATCTGCGGGCGAATTGAGGGAGATTTTTCGGGGAAAATTGGGAAAAAGGCAGAAAATATGATATATGCAGTATGATGACATTTGAAGAAAACAACAAAGATGAACCCGATTTTGCTCAGATAGCTTAAAGCATTTTTTGTATTAAATCTTCAACATATTTTTGTGCAGTTTCAATAGAATCAACCTCACCCGCTACCCACGCATGAGCAACTTTTTCGCAAATCGTAGTGCGGATTTCCATACGCTTAGAATGTTCTGCGTCATGTTCGCCATCAAATTCCCAGACTTGTTCTGAAAACGCGCCGTAATCAAGGTTTTCATCGAGCAAGCGAAACATAATTTCTTCTTTGAGTTCGGTTTCTGTTAGGTCAGAGGATTCTTCTTGCAATTCCTCGCGGATTGTCGAAAAATTGTCGCCACAATAATAGGCGCAAAGTCCATTTTCTGCGGCAGATTTTTCTAGTTGAGCAAATGTTAGTTCCATATTTTTTATTATGCAACGTATTTTGCAGATATTAGATATTCAAACAAATTGCTCTTTGAATTACGTTTACGGATAATTCTTGAATTAATATTGTCAAAACGCAGTTCTTTGAGCATTTCTTGTATAATCACATCGGTATCAACAAAATTACCATAAAAAGAAGAGTTCCCAAGAATATAATGTATCGTTGCATTTGGCAGCAGATGGGTACGAAGATTGCTAAAATGCAAGTACATATCATCAAAAAATTTAAGCACATACGTTGCCATTGCTTTGCCGTTTTTTTCATTGCTTTTTGAAATAGCGGCACAAGTTTTTAACAGACAATCTGGCAAACAGGTGTTTTTCTGCGTCCATCCGCTTAACCGACTCGTAGCGCATCCCCATGTGCCGCCAATTGCTTTCCAGTCCAGTTCCCCAGCCTCTTCTCCATTCTCAAGGAATCCAAGCCAATACATATACGGACGCAGTTCACGAATATAGCTAATTCTGTTCGGATATGGAGGAGATGTTATCACTGTGTCAAATTTCCCATCGAAATCAAGCAGGCGAGAATCTCCCTCAATGATAGTAACGCTTCCGCTTAGGTCTATTTTTGCAGAATCAATCATCGTAAGCAGAATAGACAAAAACATTGCTTTTACAGAATCCCATTCATATGTGGCCGTTTCCTCTTTGAAAGACACTGATATATGATTAAAATCAGCAGCCGATGTTTCAATGCACAGTTTTGCAAAAGCAATCCAAAGCAGATTATAGTCGTCTGTATCGTTGAGTTTGCCCCATGTCGTGACAATATAATTGCGAAGAGATGATAAATATGCGAGCGTTTCCTTGTTCCACCAACGCTCAATATTTTTCATAGGAGGAATCCAATAATCAGATGAGTTTGCGTCTAAACCTTTCAAATCGTCGGTCACTTTTTTGATAATAGAGTCCAATTCCTGAGAGTTAAAATTCTTGGATTTTATCTTGCAGAACCATATCAAGAAAGGATTTATGTCATAAAGCGTACAGTTCAAGCCGTACTCCGCCGCAACAACACCTGTCGTCGCAGTCCCACAAAATGGGTCAAGGATATTTCGCGCAGGATTCTCTGTTGCAAAAAGAGAATCACATTGCAAAATTTCTTTTACCAAAGCGATTGAATACGCAGGAGTCAAGCGCAGCCAACCATGTCGACCTCGTTTCGTGTTATATTTGAATGTATAATCAATTTTTTGCATCATCAATCCTGAATAGCTGTTCGAGAATGTTTCCCATTTTTTCACGTATATAGGCAGAGTTTGTGCTGAAAAAATTCGCTAAGTCATAGCCAAGTATCTCTTTGCAAAATGCGAAAAGTGAAATATAGGGATTTTCGCTCATAGTTCCGACTAAGACGCAACAACGATTGTTTTTGTACCGTAAAACAATATCCTCGTCAATCTGCGAAGAAAACACTGAAAAAACAGGCAAATAATGATATGCATACGCTACAGTCGCATTGTCTATGTCGGCATTCTGGCGTTTGCTGTCCTTACTTTTATAGCCTTGCCTGACTTCAAAAACAACGCCTTTAAATCCATCGCTGTCAATTCCAAGTTGTCCGCAAATTTGTGAAAGCCAATGGGAAACACGCGCTTGCACACCTTCGTCGTTTATGTCGGCAAGTTCAAGTCTGCCGTCAAGCGTCAGCACTTTTTCTTTTCCAGATTGTGTTCTTGCTGTGTATGACCATTGTGTTGAAGATAAATCCATATAATGCGCCGTATCAAATATTATTTGGCGGAACAACCGCTCACAACCGATACCTATCTGCCTATAAATTGAAGTCATACAGCCAGCAGCCTTGTGTGCTGTAAACATATAAGGAGAATTCAAGCCAATCCATGAATAAAACGGGTCATTGCCATAGAGTTGTAAAAATTCATTGAGCGTATATCCCTCTGATTTTGCAGCATTGCCGAATTTCGGCTTGTATTCCAAGCATTCGTAAAGCGGAGAAATGAACAAATCTATATAATTCGCGTTGTTGATGTCCTGCATTATGATACTTATTATATCGTTATTTTTATATTTTGACTATGTACAAAGTGTTTTCTGCAAAAATTCGCAGAGTTTTCCGCCAGTTCAAGCGAAAACGCTTTTTTCCCGCTCAAAAGTTCACTCGTGTAGCTCTGCGAAAGTCCCAAAGCCTTGCAGATGTCCTTTTGCTTTATGTTTCGTTCGGCGATAATGGCTCGTAGTTCGTCTGATAGCATAAGGAGAGTGTATCAGAAAATGGGCGGTTGGAAAACAAAGGGGAATGATTGCTCTTTTGAGTCTTTGCTTTTCGTTACAATAACGATTCCTCCCCAGCGGAAAAGCGGCAATCGTTATCATAACGAATCCCGCCCAAAACGAGAATCATCGTTCGTTACCGTAACGAAAGCCGTTTTTCCCGAAAGTCGCATTTCGTTACAATAACGAAGGCTGTTCTGCGAAAAAGCCGCTAATCGTTATGATAACGAAAGTTATCCGTGCGGTTTTTTTGCAATCGTTAAAATGACGAAATATGATTTTGCTGAACCTCAATGTTCGCCGTAACGATTTTTCCTTTGCTTTCCCGCGTTTTTTCAGTATATTTATATAAGATTCATTACTGGAGGGTTAATTATGAACAAATTGAAAACAGCAATCCGCGTGACGGAACTGGACGGACTTTCTGACACATTGGTGCGAAACTTCAAGGCTGACGGGAAGGCGGCGGCTGATGCGTTCGTCAATGCGACGATGGCGGAGCTTGAAACGCTGTCGGAGAAAATCACGACGGCGATTTTGCAGGACAAGACGCTCTCGACTTTGGATGCGGCGGATTCTGCCCGCGACGAGGCGATAAAGACGCTCGGCACGGTTCTTGCCGCCTACGCGGTGTTCCCGATTGCGACGAAGAAGGAACTTGCCGCGCCGCTCAAAGCGGTTTGGGACAAGTATGCGAAGGCTGGAATCACGAGCGCGAACTACACGAGCGAATCCTCACTGGTGGAAAGTATGCTCGGCGACTTTGCGACGGAGAACCTTGCGGACAGCATAAAAGGCTTGGA
>CALCEK010000116.1 GCA_937900125.1 uncultured Treponema sp.
AATAATTGCGGAAACTGGAGCAGGGCAACATGGACTTGCAACTGCCGCCGCTTGTGCAAAGTTGGGGCTTGAATGTATTGTTTACATGGGAGAAGTTGATGTTCGCAGACAACAACCGAATGTTGCCGCAATGGAATTGTACGGGGCTACTGTCAAAGCGGTAAAAAGTGGAAGTCGCACTTTAAAAGATGCTGTAAATGAAGCTATGCGCGATTGGGCAAGCAATTTTGAAAACACGCATTATGTTTTAGGAAGTGCGTTAGGTCCCGCTCCTTTTCCTGACATTGTACGCGAATTCCAAAGTGTTATCGGAAAAGAAGTTGAAAAGCAGTGTGCAGAAAGAAATATTGATGTTGCGGCTCTTATCGCTTGTGTTGGCGGAGGGTCAAATTCCATCGGTTTTTTTGCACCATTTATTGACCGCGAACAACCTCGCCTTATTGGTGTTGAAGCTGGCGGAATCGGGGACGGAATCGGTCAAAATGCAATCAGAATGACTGGCAAATCGTCAAGGGTTGGCATTATGCAGGGGTACAAAAGTCGATTTTTGCTTGACGATGATGGTCAGGCTCTTGAAACTCGTTCAATTAGTGCTGGGCTTGATTATTGCGGTGTTGGTCCGCAACTTGCCGCTCTTGGTGAAAGCGGAAGAATCGAATTTACCTCAGCTCTTGATACTGAAGCCTTAGATGCTGTGAAATTTTTTGCAAAAAATGAAGGAATTTTGTTTGCTCTTGAAAGTGCCCACGCAGGTGCGGTTGCAATGCGAATTGCAAAAGATTTTCCTCCTGACAAAGCAATTGTAATCAATATGAGCGGGCGTGGCGATAAAGATGTTTTTATAACGAGTCCCGTTTTTAGACCAAATGAGTGGAAAACGTTCTTGGGTGCAGAAATAGCTCGTCTTGAAAAAAATGAAGACATTCACGACTCTGAAATTATGGGAAGCTAATTTTTCTAATTTCAAATTTTGAAACTATTTATTTAAGATTGTAATTTCTACACGTCGATTTTTTGCTCGTTCTGCTTCAGTATTATTGCTTGCAACAGGACGAGTATCTCCATAACCTTCAGTAAAAATGTGTTCCCGAGTTCTCACGCCTTGATTTGCAAGATAATCTGCAACAGTTTCGGCTCGTTCTTTACTTAATTCCATCGGGTCGCGTCCTATACTTGATTTTGCTGTGTGTCCTGCAACCATAATGTCATTTTCTGGGTACAATCCTAAAATGCTCGCGATTTTTTCAAGTTTAGCGGTTTCGCTTGGCCTGAGCGTTGCGCTTTCTGCTTCAAATTGAATATTTTCAATCGAAAGAGTCAAACCGATGTCGCTTTTTATAACAGTAACATCTGAAATTCCTAAATCTTCAACTTGTTGCTGAACTGCGTCCAATTTGTCGTCAGTTCCTGTGAAATTTGTTGCAGGGTCGCAAAACATACGAATCAATTCAATTTGAGTTTTATGTTTTGATTTTAAGAATAAAGTTTGCAAGGCTTCATCGTAAACATAGCCAGAAGAATTGTAATTTTCAAAATCAGCGGCACTTCTAAAACGAATTTGTTGAATTTCAATTTGGGAATGAAATGTTGGTACGCCAGTAACAATCAAATAGTGGCTGTAATCGCGCGGAAAATCAATTTGCATATTTACCACACCGCGCTCTGCGATTTTATAGGTAATATTTTGTGCGCAAGTCCAAACCCAAACAGGTTTTTCGCCATAGTAGCCCAAAACTTGCGAATGAGGATAATATTTATTGTCCTTTACAAGTAGGGGGTATAATTCCCACAAATCATTTTCGTCAACAACTGGAAGAGAATCATTTGCCAAAAGGTAGCCTGTGTTTGCAATTTCGGCTTTATTACGAATTGTTCCATAGTCTATAAGGGAAAGAGCGATTTTTGTTTTTTCACTTGCAGAAAGATTTTCGACATTTAAAGACAATTTTTCATCTTCGTACAAAAAAATTTCTTCCAAACGTTTTAAGCATATTTCAATAGTTTCGTTTAAGGTTGAAGATAAATCGTTATCTTCATTATAGAGGCGATTGTAGACATTTAATATTCCCGCAGCCTGTAGTGGAGTAGGGGAAAAATTTCGCATTTTTTTTGGCAAAGCAAGCAAGTTTTTTATGTTTTCAGTCTTTTTTTCGCGTAAAATGTAATCTACAATGTCATTTTCTTCAAAAACCGAGAGTTTTTGTTCATTTATGGCTGTTTTTACAAGCGAAGAAAGTTGTTCATTTCTATTTACAAGCGTTGCGTTTTTAGCTGACAAATTTCCAAAATACGGAGAAGTAAAATAAGTTCGCTTTACATTCCTTTTAAACGAAGAAGGAACTTGGTCAATTGCTTGATTAAAGTTTTTTTGCAACGACTGTTCCGCAACAAACGCCGCTGTTTCTAGCTCGGTAATTGCATCTGGAGCAGATTTAGCTTTTTCCTGGAAGATTGAAATTATCTTAAAACGATAATTTTCGAGTTCTGTTGCATAATGTTCTGCATTTTGATTTTCTACAAGCATTGTGTCGGAAAATTCAAAAGCTTTTCGCGGAATTTCGCGCATATATTGGGCAGAATTTGCACTAGAAGTTAAAACAATGTGTTTGTCTTCAAAATTAGGAGCTGAAAATACAAATTTTCCTGCTTTTGATTCTAACAAAATCTTTTTTTGAGTTTTTTCAGACTCGGTGTAAGAAGAGGCAATTTCAAATGGAAGCACAATGGTTTGATTTTCGTCGACTGGAATTGCAAAAATTGTTAGGTCGTTTTCGTCATTTTCACCTACAGTAAAACCGACTTGAGTTCCGTCTTCAAACAAAAAAATTGCTTCGTTTTCGCCCTGCTCGTATTCTTTTAAAACGAGTGGGGTTTCATCTGCCAAAACAGGTGTTTTTTCATCAAATTCAAAAATCAACGCTCCAAAACTTAATTGCATTTGATTTTTTAAAGTTATGGTGTGAGATTCGTCTTCCATTTGTGTGAGTGTTATTTTCATCCCGCCCACATTTTTCAAAATTGTTGAATTAGCCTTAAATTGAATGATGAAAATCGTGATTATTACTATACAATAAACAAGAAGAATTCCAAATACTTTTTCTAAAAAATGTTTACGCATTGTTTTTTATTCTATACTATTATGCTTACAAAATTCAAGACATTAAATCTATTCGATAACAAAGTTAAAAGAAGTTATCTAATAGGGGGCTATTTACTTTTTAAGTTTTTGCCCTTCACTAAAAATATACTCAAAACATTTGACAAACAAGGATTAGATAAATATAATAAAACTGTGAAACCGCAAAATTTGGTATTCGATTTAAAAATTGAATTGAAAACTCAAGTTTTTTTGGATTCATGCCGATAATAAAGAAAAATGTTTTCTGCGTACAACACACGGAAACTACGATTCAAGGAGAATTGGATGAAAAAGGGCGTAGTCATTTTAAGTAGCCTTGTTATTGGGCTTGCATTCTGCGTTCCGGCAGTTGCTCAGCCAAGTTCAAGGGCTGTAGAAACAATAGTTATCGATAATTTCGATACGCCGGATGAAATGGACTGGACATGGGATGTTCAGGCTAGTCGTTTTGTTACCGAAGGGTATCCTATCGCAAAGAATTTTGAGGGTATGCCTAATTCACTTCGTGCTTATCATAAGGATGGTGACCCAACAGCACAGGTGCTTGGTGTCAAGGTTGCTTTTGACCGCAAAGGTGACAACTGGTTTGAGGTTTTCCCCGTTGATGGTGATGGAAATAAATACGAGCCAGATTTTATTGGAACAGTAACTCAAATAGATTTTTGGGTTTGGGGTGCGAATTATAATTATCGCCTTGAGGTTCTTATTCGCGATGCAGAAGGTCGTGTTCATACATTAAAAGCAGGAAATTTGTCATTCCAAGGATGGCGAAACGTAGTTCTTAATGTTCCTGGTTATATCAATCAACATTCTCGCTTGCGTTCTGGTAGAACAAATCTTACATTTGTTGGTTTTAGAATTCGCTCTGATGCAAATGAAGCAGTTGATGATTTTGTAATTTATTTTGACCAGCTTAAGTACACAACCAATACACTTACAAATGTATATGATGGTTATGAGCTAAAAGCTTCTGATTTCGGTGATAGTGAAGAAGGTTCTTCAAGCAATTCTAGCTCCTCTAACAGTGGGGCAAATGCTTCTGCAGAAAAATAAAAGGCGGTAAAAACAGATGAAAAAGAATTATGTAGCTTTTTTTGCAATGTCATTGCTTGTGGCTGGGACTGTTTTTGCCCAAGCAAATAGCATCTCTGACCCAGATGCTTCAAATATCGGAAACGATAGTGCTCGTCAGGCTTTGCGTGAAGTAAGTGTTGACCGCTTTGAACGCGAAGGTTCTTGGAATGTGCATATCTCATCTGACTATGGTGTTATTTCTTCTCGCTTGTTTGAAGGAAGTCCAGCGGCAAAAGATCCATTAAATGATGATGATAATCAAGAAATGGAAGATTCAAGAGTTCTTGGTGTAAAAGTTGAATTTTTTAGAAGAGGTGTAAATT
>CALCEK010000117.1 GCA_937900125.1 uncultured Treponema sp.
AAAAGAGTCGTAAAAGTTAAGGTTAACAAAAAAGGGCGTTTCCTTCTTGCGCATCTTCAGCTCTAACTTCATCCGCACGAACAATGCTAGACTCACCGCGAACAATGTGCGTAGCTCCCCCACTTTCTAGTGCGATTTGATTTGCCGCTTGAGAAGCAAGTTGAGCCGCAATATTCATTTCGTCAAGGGTGTCATCTTTTTGTCTTGCATAAGACGATTTGTGTGTTACACTTTTGTTCATTGGGCGAGTTCCACAATTGCTTGCTTTAAGAGCAATGTCTCTTTTTCTGAATCCGAAAGAGATTCAAAGTGAGAATCCGATTTTAATTTTTCAGAAAGTTTTTCAATTGCTTCTTCAGACATTCGTTTGTCATATCCCATGCTTACTAGACCAGAAATTAAATCTGCATACGGACCTTTTTTTTCTTGCACAAACGATTTTGCGCTTTTTTCATTTTCAAGTGTCAATTTTCCCTTTAACTGTAAAAGCATTTTTGCGGCAGTTTTTTTACCAACGCCCGGAACTTTTTGCAGAGTGTCAACATCGCCACTTTCTAACAAATTTGCAAGATTTACAGAATCGATGTTGCTCATAATTTTTATGGCACCCTTCGGTCCTATTCCATCAACTTTTAAAAGGTCAAAAAATAAATTTCTATCTTGCACACTTGCAAAACCGTATAGATTCATCAGCGCGTCTGTATGCTGAAGCCAAGTAAAAACCCGAGCCTCTTTGTCAATCGGAAACTTTTGAATCGCAGTTGTCGGAACTATTATTTCCCATTCGATTCCGTGTGTGTCTAAAAAAATTTTTTGATTTTCTTCGCCAGTTACAATTCCGCGCAAACTATTAAACATTTTTAGCCTTTTATTACAAAGTTAATGAATTTTAAAAATTCTTTGAGATTAGAAGCGCAAGATTGCAAAAGAGAAACGGTTTCATTTTGCATAGCTTTGTCAACTTCTCCCCAGTTTTGCACAAGTCGCATTTCTTTTTTTGCTCTTTCCAAAACAAGCGCATTAAAATCATTAGAAAGCTCTTCATAATTTGACAAACTATTTGAAAGTAGAAGATTCGCTTTTCCGTTTATTTGTATAATTTCTTTTTCAAGTTGAACTTTTGCCTGATGTTCGCGTTCAGAGCGTTCTAAAAAAAGTGCCAAGCGATTTCCAAGTGCAAACTTTGAGTCAAGTTGTTGGTCAAAACGCACAATTTCGGCTTGTAAATCGCGTAAATCGTGAACTTGTGAAGCAATTTTCCCTACAAAATTTGAAGACGAAATTGCAGAAGTTTCAAATAAAGTGTTAAAGTTTGAAATTTCTTTTTCAAAATGAAGCAGATTAAACGCATACAAATAACCGAGCGGCTTTGCATAAATAAATCCGTCAGTGCCTCTTTGTTTGTATTTTTCCGAAGAATCAGAATTGTAAAATTTTAACTCTGGCAAGTTTGCATTTCCAAATGCGTTTTTTAGCAAACTTGAAAAACGAGCGGATTTTTTTTCGTTAACAATCTCTTGCATTT
>CALCEK010000118.1 GCA_937900125.1 uncultured Treponema sp.
GGGACGCGGGCGGGGGCTACCAATTAGGCGGTTTTCCTGGGCGTTGGGCGGAATGGAACGACCGCTTTAGAGATGACATACGAAAGTTTTGGCGTGGCGATGAGCATCTTGCAACGGCTGCGGCAACGCGAATGAGCGGTTCAAGCGATATTTTTGGAAGTCGCCACCCATACAATAGCATAAATTACGTTACAAGTCACGACGGTTTTACGCTAAATGACGTTGTTAGCTATAATGGAAAGCACAATGAGCAAAATGGTGAAGGAAATCGTGATGGTTCTGATTCAAATTGGAGTTATAATCATGGCTATGAAGGTCCTACCGCAAATCCTTTAATTGAACGAACTCGCAACAAGCAGATAAGAAATTTTATCTTAACATTGATGATTTCTCAAGGTACACCCATGATTTTGGGCGGCGATGAGTTTAGACGTGGGCAACAGGGAAACAATAATGCTTATTGTCAGGACAATGAAATAAGTTGGTTTGACTGGTCTGTGGCAAAAATGAACGATAGAATTGTTACGTTTACACAACGTGCTATTGCAATGCGAAAAAAACATTCTGTTTTCCGCCGCGAGCATTTTTTTGAAGGAAGTAGAGCGGGGCAAACGCCAGATATTCAATGGTACGATAGCGATGGAAGCAATCCCGATTGGAATGCAATGTCTAGGTTTATTGCTTTTACGCTATGCGGAAAATATAGTTTAAATGACAACGGACTTCCCGATAATGATTTTTACATTGCGGCAAATTCTGACCGCCACGATATAATGGTAACTTTGCCAACTTTGTCTGATGGACGAATGTGGTATAGAGTTGCCGACACTTCAATCGATGCCGATGACGCGCTTGTTCAAGAAGGCAAAGTTGAAGAGTTGCGTGCGCAAGGTCGCTATATTGTACCCGCAAGTTCACTTGTCATTTTAATGGCAGTTTAATTTTTAAGGTTGGCTCAAAATTGTCTAAAAATCAATTTTTGAGCTTCCATTAGGAGGATATAAATGGATTTTGATGCAGATTTGTTCAAAAAGAATCTTACCGCACGTCTTCGCCGTCAGTATGGCAAAGATATTACGCAGGCGACAAAACATGACCTATTTGATGCTGTAAGTGCAAGTGCATTGGAAATTATTATGCCAAATTGGATGGAAACTCGGCGCATTAGCGAAGAAAAACCAACCAAACAGTTGTATTATTTAAGTGCGGAATTCCTTATGGGAAGAGCTTTAAGCAATAACCTAATTAATGCAGGCATAAAAGACCAAGTTCTTGAAGTTTTAAAGGGAATCGATGTTGAATTTGATATTATTGAAGATGAGGAACCTGATGCAGGACTTGGAAACGGCGGTTTAGGTCGGCTTGCAGCGTGTTTCCTTGACTCTTTGGCAACACTCGAATATCCAGGACACGGCTATGGCATTCGCTATGAATATGGAATGTTTGAACAGCATATAGAAAATGGTGAACAGGTTGAATATCCAGACAATTGGTTAAAACACCGCGACCCGTGGGAAGTAAAACGCAGCGACCTTGCAGTTACCGTAAAATTCGGTGGCGAAATCAAATATGGAAAGACTCCAGATGGGCAAGACCGCTTTTACATTGAAAATGCGGAAGAAGTCGTTGCAACTCCTTACGATATGCCCGTTGTTGGATTTGGAAATAACACTGTAAACACTTTGCGCCTTTGGGCAGCGTCAAGTCCGAATGGATTTAATCTTCAACTTTTTAACGATATGCAATATCATCGTGCGGTTGAAAAACAAAATGATGCAGAAAACATAAGTCGCGTTTTGTATCCAAATGATAATGGTCCTATGGGAAAAGAATTGCGCTTGCGTCAGCAGTATTTCTTTACGTCTGCCTCTTTGCAAGATTTGATTCATCATTTTGTTACAAATGTTGGAACTGATTTTTCAAAATTCCCCGATTATCATGTGATTCAATTAAATGATACACATCCTGTTGTTGCGATTCCAGAATTGATGCGAATCCTCATTGATGAATATAATGTTGGTTGGAATGACGCTTGGAACGTAGTAACAAAAACTTTTGCGTACACAAATCATACCATTCTTGCAGAAGCTCTTGAAAAATGGCCAATTGATATTTTCCAAAAATTGCTCCCGAGAATTTATCAAATTGTGGAAGAAATTAACCGCCGCTTTATGATTGAATTGCGCCAAAAATTCCCCAATGATTACAGCACTCAAAATCATATGTCTATTATTCACGATGGGAAAGTGTATATGGGCTGGCTTGCAATTCATTCTTGTTTTAGCGTAAATGGTGTTGCAGAACTCCACACAAAGCTTTTAAAAGAACAGGAATTCAAGAGTTGGAATACTATTTATCCCGATAAATTCAACAATAAAACAAATGGTGTAACACAACGTCGCTGGCTTTTAAACTCAAACCCAGAACTTTCTGCATTTATCACAAAGAGAATCGGAAATGGTTGGGTAACAGATTTGACAAAACTCAAAAATTTGGAGCGTTTTATCGAGGATGACGAAACTCTCAATGAATTGAATGCAATCAAACTCAGAAACAAGGAACGCCTTGCAGATTATCTAAAGCATACGCAAAACGAATTCCTTGACCCAGAAAGCATTTTTGACACTCAAGTAAAACGGCTTCACGAATACAAGCGCCAACTTTTGAATATTTTCCACATAATGTACCTTTACAATAGAATTGTGGAAGACCCAAGTTACAATCCGCCTTCACGGACTTTTATTTTTGGGGCAAAAGCTGCAAGTGGCTATCGCCGAGCAAAGCAAATCATCAAACTTATAAATACAGTTGCCGAGCGTGTAAACAATGACCGCAGAGTCGGCGGAAAGCTTCGCGTGGTGTTTGTAGAAAATTACCGCGTTTCTGTAGCAGAAAAAATTATTCCTGCAAGCGATGTTTCAGAACAAATTTCAACTGCGGGGTACGAAGCCTCTGGAACTTCAAATATGAAGTTTATGATGAACGGCGCACTCACTCTCGGAACTTTGGATGGTGCAAATATTGAAATTGTTGAAAGTGCTGGAGAGGAGAATTCATTTATCTTTGGACTTACAGCTGATGAAATCATCAAAATCAACAATGAACATAGTTACAATCCGCAAAAATATCTTGACCGAAGTCCTGCCTTAAATCGTGTGGTTGAACAATTGATTGACGGCACGTATGACAAAACAGGGCTTTTGTTTAAGGAATTGCACGATTCTCTTGTTTACGGAGTTGAAGGGCAACGACCAGACGTTTACTTTATTCTTGCTGATTTTGATGCCTATATTCAAGCGCAAGAAAAAGTTGCGGCTGCCTATACAGACAAACGTGGCTGGGCGCAAAAGGCTTTGAAAAATATTGCAAACAGCGGAAAATTCTCAAGCGACAGAACGATTGAAGAATACGTAAACGATATTTGGAAAATCAAAAAAGTTCACGTAAAATAATTAGGCTTTTACTGGATAATTTTGCATTTATAGCCCCCTGCATTTGTAGGGGGATTTTTTTTTGGCTAAAGAGAAAGCGTGTGCTTTGTGGTAAGGAAAACAGATTCTTCGCGGATTCCCGCACAGAATGACACATTTTTTGCACTTTGCCGATTTTTTTGAAAATATAAAATATTTCACACTTTTACCCGTCATTATGGGGAACTATCCCTTTACCAGTCATTCTGAGTACATCGAAGAATCTATTTATTCTCTTTACAAAAATAAATTCTTCTACGACAAAAGTAAAAAAAAGTGGAATACGAAAAATGTAATTTTTTGTAAGAATTAGATTTGAATTTTTGCAGATACTTTTATTATGGAAAAATTAGATAGGAAATCTATCGGGATGACTGGATTCGAACCAGCGACCCTCTGGTCCCAAACCAGATGCGCTACCAGCTGCGCTA
>CALCEK010000119.1 GCA_937900125.1 uncultured Treponema sp.
TATTCTGCCAGGGATGTCCCCATAACTGCCCGGGATGTCATAACCCTGAATCGCATGACTTTAATGCCGGGCAGGAGACAGATATCGATAAAATAGTTGCTGAGATAAAGAAAAACCCTCTCCTTAAAGGGGTTACTTTCAGCGGCGGAGAACCTATGTGTCAGGCTGGGGCATTTGCTTTGCTCGGAAGAAAGATAAAAGATCTGGAGAATGTAAAATAATACCCTTGTTTAGTGAGGAGGTTTGATATTATGGCTGATGGTTTTACTATTGATGGCTGGGATGAAGTTGCAAAAGCATTTGCCACTTTTGCAAACAACGGAAAAGAAGTTACTCCAATCGCAATCAGAAATGTGGAAGATAAAAACGGAAACATTTTCAAAAATCCCGAAAAAACATTGCGTGACCAGCAAAAAGCAAAAGGAAATGACGCACAAATTATTTCTCCGCAAACTGCCTACATTATGCAAGAAATGCTCAAAAAAACGGTAGAAACTGGAACGCTTTATTATGGTTCTCAATTCGATTCAACCTACTATACATTAAACAAGCGAAAAGGTTACGGCAACAAATTCAAATTCAAAAATCAAAACGGAGATGATTTTATAATGCCCGCCGCTGGCAAAACGGGAACAACGCAAAACTGGGCAGACGCTTGGACAGTTGGTTTTACACCATATTACACCGCAGCATTTTGGTTTGGATTTGACCGCCCAGGGCAATCATTGGGACTTTCCATTACGGGAAGCACTTTGGCGGGCGTTGCTTGGGGCGATTTTATGCACGAAATTAACAATGGAAAAAGTTACAAGCCATTTGTCCGCGAAATTCCCGAAGGTGTTGTCCGAATGGAAGTTTGTTCGGAAAGTGGTCAACTTTTAACGCAGGAATGTGGAAATCATAAAATTATAGCTTATTATCTTGCGGGAACAGAACCTACGGAATTGTGTCAAAAACACACAAACACTGTTGTAAACACAGTTTTGATTCCTCGCCTTGAACAAGAACGAATTAAGTCTGGTTTCAGCTTTCACATTGAAGATGATTCGGATTTAACACTAAATCTTGACTTTTTAAATAGTGACAAGCCTTCTTCAGAAACAGAGCAATCTGAATCACAAAGTTTATATGAAGCACTTTTTGGGCGCGAGCGTGATGAAGACGATTTGGAAGATGATGAAGAGGACTTTGGAAACTGGCTTTTGCAGTAGGGGTTTGGTATGCTAGTAAAAATCTCAGAAATAAAGGTAAACAAAAGAGTTAGAAAAGATAAGGGCGATTTAGATTCTCTTAAGACAAGTTTAAGAAGTTATGGATTACTAAACCCTATAACGCTCACTTCTGATTATGAACTTATTGCAGGAGAACGCAGACTAGAAGCGGCAAAGGCAATCGGTTGGGAAACAATCAATGCAAATGTTTTGCCAAAGGATTTAAGCGAAGAAAAATTGCTTGAAATGGAACTAGAAGAAAACAATCAGCGTAAAGAATTTACTGATGACGAGCTTCTTGAAGGTTATCATCGACTTGAAAAATTGCGGAATCCTTCGTTTTTTAGGAAAATTCTAAATTGGTTTAAACGAAAATTTAAAGCCTTTAAAAAATGGCTTTCAAAAAAATCAAAAAAAAGTACAAAAACAAAAGAAATTATAAAAGCAAATCACTAAGAGCCTGTCTAGTAACATCTGTCATTTTGAGGCGGGGGGCATAATGACATACTCGGCAAGCTCTAAACGCAGTTAACAAAGTTAACAAAGTAAACGAAGTTAACTCTGCAATTCTTAGCGGATTATTTTAGTGTAACGCGGCAGAACTTCTTTTTTCCAGCTTTTAAGATAAACTCTTCATCCTCGTCTGCATTTTGAATTGTAAAAATTGCCTTTACATCTGTAACGACTTTTCCATTTACAGTCGCCCCGCCCTGCTGAATAAGGCGGCGAGCGTCACTTTTTGTAGCGCATAATTTTGTGTTAAAAAATAAATCGCAAACGTTTACACCAGATTCAAAATCTGCACGATTTAGGCTCATTGTTGGCAATGCGTTTTTGTCGCCAGTTCCACTAAATGCGGCTTTTGCTCCAGAAAGTGCATTTTCTGCTTCGGCTTTTCCATGAATCACGGCTGTAACTTCATAAGCTAATCTTTCTTTTGCGCTATTTATGTCCCCCGAACAAATTTCAGAAATTTCTTCAAGTGGCAAAAATGTAAAGAGTTTAAAGAATTTCTCAACATCTGCATCGGGAACGTTTCGCCAATATTGGAAAAAATCGTATACACTTGTAAGGTCTTTATCAAGGAAAATCGCGCCTTTTTCACTTTTGCCCATTTTTTTGCCGTCAGCACGCATAATCAGCGGGAAAGTTAGCCCAAAAACTTGGTGTTCCGCATTTAATTCCGTTGTTCCTCCCAACTTCCGACGAATCAAATCGACACCTGCCGTAATGTTTCCCCATTGGTCAGCTCCGCCAATTTGTAAATCCATTCCATATTTTTGATGCAACATATAAAAATCGTATGCCTGCAAAAGTTGATAATTGAATTCAATAAAAGAAAGTCCTCGTTCTAGGCGCAATTTGTATTCTTCAAAAGTGAGCATTTTGTTCACAGAAAAACAAGAACCAATTTCTCGCAAAAAATCAATGTAATTGACGTTTTCAAGCCAATCCTTGTTGTTCACCGCAAAAGCCGTTTTTCCGTCAAAACCAATAAAACGGTCAAGCTGCGCCTTTATGCTTTCTACATTTTTATCAATTTGTTCATAATCAAGCATTTTTCGCATTTCTGTTTTGCCAGAAGGGTCGCCGATTCTGCCCGTGCCACCGCCAATAAGAGCCACCCCGCGGTGTCCAGCCGCCCGCAAATGTTTTAGCGCAAAAAAAGGAACCATGTGTCCAATGTGAAGACTCTGCCCTGTAGGGTCACAACCAACGTAAAACGTAATAGGGCCTTTGTCCATTCGTGCAGAAAGTCCCTCTAGGTCGGTACACTGATTAAAAAAACCTCGCGCCTTTAGCGTTTCGATTGCTTGATTCATTTTTAGCTCCTTAAAAAAATCTTAAAAAAAAAGACCTTCCAAAAGCGGAAGGTCAAATTTTAACACAAAATAAAATTTGTTTACAAAACACCAGATTCCGCTAAAAAAAAGATTCTAAAGCATAATAAAGGTATGCCAACGTAAAAAAATAATTTTTTTTAGCAAAAATAAAGCGAAATTGCATATTTTAAGCATAACACAAGAAAAACCCCCTGTCAACACTAGCTCTAGCACTTGATTTTTTTTAAAAATATGTTATATTTGATTTTGTGAATCTTTTTTGCTAAAGATTCTAATTTTTTTTACAAAGCTATGGAGGCTTTTTTATGAAGAAATCAACTATTGCTACATCTGTTGTATCTGTTGCATTAGCACTTGGACTCGCATTTTCTTTTGCATCTTGCAAATCATCAGCTCCTTCTCAAGAAGTGATTAACGAGTCTTTTGGTAAAGTTTACAAAAACTATTCTGGAATTGTAAATCTTGAAGGCGCACAAAATTACACAGTTCAATCTGGCGACACTTTAACTGCAATTTCAAAGAATTTCTATGGACAGGAGAATGGATATTATTTCCCGTTAATTATGGTTGCTTCTTATGAAGTTGTTCTTGACCCTGATTTGATTACACCAGGTATGGAACTTGTAATTCCTGATTTTGATTCTAACATCAATGATGAAGAAATTGCTGCAAAACTTTCTCCTTATTTTAGAGACGTTTCAAATATTTACAAATTAAAGGATACCGAAGCTGCTCCTGTAACACGCGAAAACTTGTTAAAGATTTCTGACGAACTTGCAGAAAAAGGCAAAAATGCTATTCAGGATGCGGTAAATGCTCAAGCGGAAAAAGCAATTGACACAGCAAGCGCAAATGTAGAAGAAGCACTTGATAATGCAGTTGAAACTGTAGAAGAAGCAGTAGAAGAAGTTGTTGAATAATAACATATTATTTTAGCGATTTTTAATTTATTGCTTGATTCAAATGATTGGCGGCAGGAGTTTTTGCTTCTGCCGTTTTTGTTTTTAAAAACAAAAAATGCCAAACTCTAAAAGGCATCTCGAAAAACTCGTTTTAGATAATTTTTTCGAGATGCCATCGAGTTCTAA
>CALCEK010000120.1 GCA_937900125.1 uncultured Treponema sp.
CTTATGTTTTTGTGAATCCTCCGCAAGAATAAAAAATCCCCCGCAGAAAATCTACGAGGGATTTATGCTTCGCGATTCGCCAAAAACGTTTTAGAATTTCAACTTATTAAAGTGTTCCGTGACACGTTCTTGCGATAACATCGTCCTGCTGCTCTTTTGTAAGATTGATAAAGCGCACTGCATAGCCTGAAACACGAACTGTAAAGTTTGCATATTCTGGTTTTTCTGGGTGTGCCTGACAATCCTTGAGTTTTTCTACGCCAAATACGTTTACATTCAAGTGATGCGCACCTTTTGAGAAGTATCCGTCCATTACGTTTACAAGATTTTCTACACGTTCTTCTTCAGTGTGTCCTAATGCGTCAGGATTGATTGTCTGCGTATTAGAAATTCCGTCTAGGGCATATTCATAAGGAACTTTTGCAACTGAGTTCAAGCTCTTAACAAGACCTTTTGTTTCTGCACCATAAGATGGGTTTGCTCCAGGAGAAAATGGTTCATGTGCTTTACGCCCGTTTGGCAATGCGCCAGTTGCTTTTCCGTACACCACATTTGAAGTGATTGTAAGAATAGAAGTAGTTGGTTCTGCATTGCGATAAGTGTGATGCTTTTTGATTTTTGCCATAAATGTCTTAAGAAGCCATTTTGCAATTTCATCAGCGCGGTCATCATCTTGACCATAGCGTGGGAAATCGCCTTCAACTTCAAAGTCACGTGCCAAATTCTTAACAACTTCTACAACTTCGCCAGTTTTCTTATTCTTGACTTCAACATCGCCACGGATAACCTTTACTTTTGCATATTTAATTGCTGAAAGGGAATCTACAACATGGCTGAATCCTGCAATGCCAGTTGCAAAAGTGCGACGCACATCGGTGTCAATAAGAGCAAGCTCGGCTGCTTCGTAGTAATACTTGTCGTGCATATAGTGAATTGCGTTCAACGTGTTTACATACAAATCGGCAAGCCAATCAAGCATAATGTCGTATTTGTGCATAACTTCATTGTAATCAAGATATTCACTTGTGATTGGTGCAATTTCAGGTCCAACTTGTACGCCTGGTGTTAAGCCGTCTGCTTCATCGCGTCCACCGTTAATCGCATAGAGCAAAGCTTTTGCAAGATTTGCACGGGCACCAAAGAACTGCATTTCTTTACCCGTTTGAGTTGCAGAAACACAGCAACAAATAGAGTAGTCATCTCCCCAAACTGGTCGCATTACATCATCGTTTTCATACTGAATTGAAGATGTGTCGATTGAGATTTTTGCTGCATAATTGCGGAAGTTTTTGGGCAAGCGTTCTGAGTACAAAACTGTGATGTTTGGCTCTGGAGAAGGTCCCATATTTTCCAATGTGTGCAAAAAGCGGAAGTCATTTTTTGTTACCATTGAACGTCCGTCTTGTCCTAAACCTGCAACTTCCAATGTTGCCCAAATAGGGTCGCCACTGAACAACTGATTGTAAGATTCAATTCGAGCAAATCGAACCATGCGGAACTTCATAACAATGTGGTCTACAAGTTCCTGTGCCTGCTCTTCTGTAATTGTGCCATTTTTGAGGTCGCGTTCAATATAAATGTCAAGGAATGTTGCAATACGTCCTACAGACATTGCTGCACCATTTTGCGTTTTGATTGCTGCAAGATAGCCAAAGTATAGCCATTGGAATGCTTCATGAGCATTTTTTGCAGGTTTTGAAATATCAAAGCCATAAGACGCAGCCATTTCTTTCATCTGCTTAAGAGCTTTAATTTGTTCTGCAACTTCTTCGCGCAAGCGGATTACATCATCGGTCATCGTGCCGTTTCCGATGTTTGCAAAATCCTTTTCCTTTGATTTGATAAGAAAATCGATTCCGTACAACGCAACACGGCGGTAATCGCCAACAATGCGTCCGCGCCCATAAGTATCAGGCAAACCTGTTAAAATATGGCTTGAGCGTGCTTTGCGGATTTCTGGCGTGTAAACCTGAAAAACTGCATCAGAGTGAGTTTTGTGATATTCTGTAAAAATTTTGTGGATTTCGGCGTTTGGTTTATAACCATACATTTCGCAAGACTGTTCAGCCATTCTGATGCCACCAAAAGGCATAAATGCTCTTTTTAGAGGTTTATCAGTTTGTAAACCAACAACTTTTTCAAGTTTTTCGCCACCCTCACAAATGAAGCCTGGTTTATGAGCTGTAATACCAGTAACAATGTCTGTGTCTAAATCAAGAACACCAGTTCTTTCTTTTCCGTCAAGACCAGTGGATTTTTTATTATGCTCTTCTTTTTGAAGTTTTTGCAATTCTGCGAATAACTTATTTGTAGCGTCCGTTGGACCTGCAAGGAAGTTTGAATCACCGTCATAAGGCGTGTAGTTCAATTGAATGAATTCACGGACGTTTACTTCGTCCTGCCAAAGTCGACCTGTTTTAAAGCCGTTCCATTCTTCTCTTACGCTCATCTTTACAACCTCTTTTGTAAAAGTAGTTAAAAGTTAATTACAATATTAAATGACCTATATTCATAATAACCGAATGAAATAAAAATATCAACTATTTTTGCCTTTATTTAGCGTTTTTTTTGAAAAAAAATAATAAAAAACACTTTATTTAGTGTTTTAAGATAATATTAAGAATTAGAAAAAAATGTATTTTTATGCTAGTAAAACTGTATAAACAAACATTTATTTAATTTATCTTAAAAAATCTGGAATCTGCAAAAATCCTAAAAGTTCTAAAAAGTAATAGGGCATCTTTTGCAAGATTTTTTGATTTGTAAACAAAAATATGCTAATCATTTTGTATATTTTTGCCGATAAAAAACTGAATTACTTTGAGGAAATTCTGATTGGCAGTTTTTAATACCATGTAATACCAACGTTTCTTAAATTTACTTGTTGAAACTTTCATACACCTGTATACAAAAATATACAGAGGCTTAAAAGATACCTTTACAAAATACAAGTGATTTTAAGAAAAAAACGTGTATTTGCTTTACAAAAAGCGGGAGGAATGTATTTTTTAGAAATTATTTTCTTGTTTTACAATAAATTATTGGTTTATTTATAAAAATATTTTAAATTACAAAAAAATATAAAAACTTGGCACAGAAAATGCTATAAACTAAGAATTGGCAGTAGGGGAGGGCGAATGCTATTTTTTAGCTTCGTTTGCTGTTCAACTTTAAGGAGTCATTTTTACTATGGAGAAGGACATCAACAAAAATTACCTTACTCAAATTCAAAAGTATCCATTATTATCCGCACAAGAAGAATCGGAACTTTCCCGCAAAATTGAAACTGGAGACAAAGAGGCTCTTAGTAGACTTGTAAACAGTAACCTCCGACTTGTAGTTAGTATTGCACATAAATTTTCAAATACGCACCTTCCTTTTATGGACTTAATTCAAGAAGGAAATATGGGCTTGCTTATAGCTGCTGAAAAATTCAATTATTCATATAACACAAGATTTTCTACTTACGCATACCCGTGGATTGTGCAATATATGTTGCGTTATGCAAATAGTCGCGTTTCCTTTATTTCTTTGCCACACAGAAAAGATGAAATGATTCGGAAAATTCAAAATGCGCAAGCTCATTTGTTTCAGCAAACAGGGCATGAGGCAAGTTGCGCAGAGCTTTCCGTGTATTTAGGACTTCCTGAAGAGCAAATTGTAGATTATATGGGGTACAATTATATTGTGTCCTCCCTAGATATAGAAACAAGCGATGATGAAAATTCTGTTACGGTTGGTGACCTTTTGCCCGACCAAACCTACGCGCCTGAGCAAGAATACATTAGAGAGGAAGAAAAAGAGCGAATAAGGGATTTGATGGATACTTTGCCAGGAAACGAAAAGCGCGTTCTTTGGTATCGCTATAATTTTGATGGAGAAAATCACACAAAAACCCTAAGGGAAATTTCTAAAATGATAGGCGTAAGTCCTGAAGCTGTACGGCAAACGGAGCTAAGAGCTTTGCGTCGCTTAAAGCAAAAAGCAATGTAGGATTTTATAATCTCGATAAAATCAAAGTTTTTCACTTCCAAACCTAGCTTTTAGTGGCTTGGAAGTGATTTTTTTTGCGTGTCATTCTGAAGGGTGTAGAATGACATACTAGACAAACTCTTAGGAGTTATCCTTTGTTTGAATATCCCCAGCAATCAAAATTCGGAATGCCTCAACGGCTATAGAAATTGCGGTTTCTGTATTCATATCCATTGGGTCTTCAAGTCCGAGTTTTCTTCGGGTTTGGTTTGCAAACACCGTCATTATGCTTCCAACACGGACATGGCGCACACTTCCTACTATAAATAGTGCTGCGGATTCCATTTCGCTTGCAAGTGCGCCACATTTTACCCAAGCGTCCCATTTGTCTTGCAATTCGTAGGCAACTGGCATACTTTCTGGTGAATGTTGCCCATAAAAACTGTCTTTACATTGTAAAACGCCAACGTGTGCTGTTACGGGGAATTTTTTTGCGGCAGCAGCTAGAGCAGAAACAACGGAAAAATCAGCAACGGCAGGAAATTCTATTGGAGCATATTCTTTTGAAGTTCCTTCCATGCGGATTGCGGCAGTTCCTATCACAACATCGCCGCCTTTTACGTCCACAGCCATTCCGCCAGATGTACCAACGCGAATAAATGTGTCTGCGCCACAATGGATAAGTTCTTCAAGTGCGATTGCCGCTGAAGGTCCCCCAATTCCTGTACTGCAAACACTTACTTTTGTACCGTTTAATTCGCCAGTATAAATGGTAAATTCGCGGTTTGTGCCTACAAAATGCGCAGAATCAAAATGCGAGGCAATTTTTTCGCATCTTGCGGGGTCGCCACACAAAATGACATATTTTCCAACATCGCCTTCTCTTATTTTTAAGTGAAATTCTTCATCTTTTGAATAAACTGTACTCATATTTTCTAGTCTATTACGGACTTTTTGGGGTGTCAACAAAATATTGGGGAGAGGTTACATAGAAAATGGGAAAATTGCATATTTATTGAATAAGTTTGTCTTTTTTTTTATACTGTTTTTTAATGGTCAAAAAGGATAAAAAATCAACAAGTCAAAAATCGCGCAAAAACTCTACAAAAATTGCCCTTGATTCTAAAACGCTCATTTTGTTAAGCGGAGTAATTATTATTGTGTGCATTTTGTTTTTGGCGGGAAATTTTTTGTTGACTCAACCGACAAAAATGATTGTCTTTAATGAAACTGAAAATGAAAAACCAGAAATTACTTTTAAAGAAATTCCTACTTCTGAAGCGGAAAATGAAAAAAGCGGTGTAGACAAAAAAAATGCGAATTTAATAGAAGAAAATGCAACTGCAAAGGGGGATTCAAAAGAATCACAAAAAAATGTCCCCGATTCAAAAGAAAAAAAACTTCAAGAAAAAGCGCAAAACTCTAGCCAAAGCAACAAGAATCCAATTTCAAAAGAAGAAAAAATTGCTTCCGTGCAAATGCCAAAATCTGGGGCAAAAATTGCAGAGAATGCAAAAAATAAATTTTCTTTTCCCTCCGCAATGCCTGGCGTTAAGCTTTGTTTTGTTATTGATGACGCTGGGCTATCTGTTGATAATGTAAAGAAATATACAAGTTTACCTTTTCCGCTAACGATTGCTGTTTTGCCGCAACTTTCTCATTCCGCAGAATGTGCCGAACAGATTCGCGCTTCGGGAAAAGAGTTGATTTTGCACCAGCCAATGCAAGCGCACGCATATTCAAGTGGCACGATTCCTGACCCAGGTCCTGGCGCGATTTTGCCAGAAATGTCAACTTTGGAGGTTGCCCAAACAATCAAAAAAAATCTTGACAGTTTAGGCGGCGGGGTAAAGGGCTTTAATAATCACGAAGGTTCGCTGATAACTGAAAATAATCTTAAAATGGGTGCGGTAATGGAAGTTGCTTCTGAGCGCGGAATTTACTTTCTTGATTCGCGCACGACTGCCCATAGTGCGGCTTTTCAGGCGGCTCTTGAGTGCGATATGCCGTACATTGCGCGTTATGCTCCGTTTTTGGATAATGTAATTGACCGCGAATCTATGTTAAAAGAACTATACAAAGGTTTAGCTGTGGCAAATGATTCAAAAGAAGGCTATGCGGTTATAATTGGACACGTTGATAAATCGGTAAAAATTTTACCGCAACTTTTGCTTGACATTTATCCTGAACTTGTGAAAGCGGGTTATGTGATAACAACTCCGTCAAAATTAAAACTGTAGGGGAAAAATATGAAAGTTCTTGGAATTGAAAGTTCTTGTGACGAAACAGCTTGCGCAATTGTTGAAGATGGAAAAAAAATCTTAAGCAATGTTGTGGCGACTCAAATTCCGTTTCATCAAATTTACAATGGGGTTGTTCCCGAAATTGCAAGCAGAAAACATGCTGAGTGGATTTTGCCCGTGGTTCGGGAGGCTTTGGAAAAAGCAGACCTTTCTCTGGATAAAATTGACGCGATTGCGGCGACAAATAGACCTGGACTTATCGGTTCACTGCTCGTGGGCTTGAGTTTTGGAAAAACGCTTGCTTGGGCAACAGGAAAACCATTTTTTGCCGTGAATCACATGCTAGGACATTTGTATGCAGCTCATCTTGAACGCGAAATTCCCTATCCGTATTTGGGGCTTTTGGTGAGTGGAGGACATTCAATAATTGCGCGTGTAAATGATTTTGATAAACTTGACATTTTGGGAACTACAATCGATGATTCTGTGGGCGAGGCATTCGATAAAGTTGCAAAATTTTACAATTTGGGCTACCCTGGGGGAGTTGTTATTGATTCTTTGGCAAAACAAGGCGACCGAAATGCGTTTACTTTTCCAGTTCCCAAAATTGACAAGGGCGACCACCGCTACGATGTTTCGTTTAGCGGCTTAAAAACTGCCGTAATCCACCAAGCTGATATGTTTTTAAACGAGGGATACGAAAAATCAATCGAAAACATTGCCGCTTCTTTCCAAGAAACCGCTTGCCGAACCCTTTTAACACGCCTTTTCCGCGCTGTAGAAGATACTGGACTAAAAACCGTTGTTTTAGGCGGTGGGGTTGCCGCAAATTCACGTTTGCGAGAAATTTTAGCCGAGCGAAGCGACCTAAATTGTATTTTTCCGCCATTAAATCTGTGCGGAGACAATGGGGCGATGATTGCGGGTGTGGCATATCATTTCTTAAAACGAGGCGAGCAAAGTCCGTTAAACACCACAGCTTGTGCTAGAATTCCGCAATTTAAACGCGGACTTGCAAATTTAGAAGCTTTTGGGAGGCGGTGAACAAAAACTTTTTTGTAAATGGGCAATGTTTAAAAATAGTGGACGTTTTTTAAATATTCTGTTATACTAAAAAGATGAAATGTAAAAAATTCGCTTTACAAGTGCTTTTATTCTCACTGGCGTTTTTTTATTTTGCTTGTACAAATGCAATCGAAGATATAAATTCTTCGGGGGAAAATACGGAAGTTTCGCGTTCTGTTTCAACTTCTTCGGCTTCTATTTCTGATTTTTATTGGGGATATTGGATTCGGCTTGATACAGGCGATTCTTACTTTATAAGTGATTCTGCTATTTACTGCGAAGGTGTTTTGTTTTCCAAAAATGCAAGTTCTCTTTCAAAATATGGGGATGATTCTTTTGCAAAAATGACAATTTCTGATTCCTCTGCCGTGCTTGTTCGCAAATACAAACAAATCGCGCCTTTTTCTTTAGAAGTGCGCTCTTTGCAAAGCGGAGAAATCTTAAATCAAGTTGAAATTGTTAGAACAAATGAAGAAATTCCATCAGATTCAGAAACCGCGATAAAAGATTCTGATGGGGCATTTTGTTTTAAAACCGCAATTTCTGCTTGCAAACAAAAGTTAAATCTTACCTATACAAATAATTCTGGAAAGAAAACTGAATTTAGTCTTAATGTAGTAAGCCCCATTTATGAGTCAAAACTTGGTGTTATATATATTTCAGAGGATTCTGAGCTTCCGTCTTTTAAGCTGATTTCTGATTTTGATTTAGAAGCCGAACCTTTTTACGCAAATGATTTTCAATCCTACAAAGCAAAATTTTCTATTTTAAATTTTGGTGCGGACGTTGATTCCGCATTTTCTTGGGAAATAAATTCAACTGACTTCCTTTTACACCTTGAAGGCGATTCAAGCGGAACATTTTCTTCCATTAAACAGGGCGATTCTATTGAATTAGATTTATCTATTTCCTATGGGTTTTTAGAAAAAGAATTTGTTGACGTTCCAATTTCGCTTACAATTTATTCACAATCTGAAAATAACCTTAAATGGAGTGATTCTGTAACTGTTAGGTTTTATCGTGCGCCTGTTTATTTTATGGTAAATGCGGAAACTTTTGCCTCAGAAACTGCATTGTATGGAACGCTAACAGCCCCATCGGGATTTACAAGCCATTTTTACATTCCTTCATATTCAAAAAATTCTACACAAGTTCTTGCGCCGTGGAATAACAGCGGAAATTCGTACATACTCGCTCTTTGTTCAAGCGGAAATAGTGGACGTTTTTATTCATTTGTTGCGGGTGACACGGAACTTTCGGCAAATTATCTTGAAGATTGGCAATCATTTTTTCAAAATGCAATAGATGAACTTTTAGAATATTTTAAAGAAAACAAAGAAATATTTGGTAATAAGCAGCTTTTACTTGAACTTTGTTTATTTTTAATAAATACAATCAGCAAGACAAAATATAATTGTGATGATTCTAATGGAGAGATTACGGATTCTTTTTATACTGTAACAGAATTTATTGAACAGAATATATTAGAGTCCGATAATACCTTGTTTAGTATATTTTTTGAAGACTTAACAAATCCTAAAAACGAGTATGACCTAGAGTTGGATAAATTACAGGAGATTGCTTGTCAGTTTGCTCAAACCGATATGGATAAACAGAAAATCAAAAAATATTTAAAAAACTTAATAGAAACTTCTGATTATCCAAAGCATTATATAGAAGTATTTGAAAGGTTTTTTAAAGGATAAATAATTTAGAAGTATGATAAACTTGCAAAAATTAAGACATTTGAGCTGTATTTGTGCGTATTGCGGTAAGGTAATGCCTATAAATGAGAGAACAAACGATCATATCATTCCAAGAAGTGCCAATGGTCAAACAGAAGCAAATAATATTGTAATATGCTGTCAGGAATGCAACGGATTAAAAGGAAGTACTTTAATTAATGATTTTCTTGAAAAATATCCCGAAAAAGCAGAATGTTTCTATAATTATTTGAATATGATAGATTATCAAACCGGAAATAGTGAATATTCTGATGCTGTCTCAGAAGTTTTATCCGAGTCGTTGAGGATGTCGTATAAAAGGAAGAAGCACCGTGAGAAAAAATTACGAAAGAAACAGAAAAAAGCCGCAAATACAATTTCAATAAAGCAAGAAGATATACAAGATATTGAGTATCAATTTGAATTAAGCAGGCAGAAATTTTACATTAATGAACTTCAAGCAAAAATTCTTGATTACTATCTTAAACATCCTGATTTTTCTGATTACAAAACTTTTGCAGAAAATTTAGGAATTGGAAAAAGTCGATTTATCAGAGAAATTTGTTGTATTAACAATTTAACAGGTATTTTTAAAATCAAGAAAATGAGCGAAAACGGAATTGTTTTAAATAATTTTATATGTGATAACATTCAAAATCAAATAATTAAAATGTCAGATAGTCCAAACTGTCAAAGCTTTTTGCCAAGTATAAATTTAGAGTCTGAAATTTTAATACTGGGCTCTATGCCAGGAGTGAAGTCATTAGAAGAACAGCAATACTATGCGCATCCGCAAAATCGGTTTTGGAAACTAATGGGAATGTTTTGTAATTTAGATAATTTGCAAGAATTGAGATATCAAGAGAAATTACAAACTTTACTAAAAAATAAAATAGCCCTTTGGGACGTGATACAATCTTGTGAACGTAACGGAAGTTTGGATTCTAACATTCAAAATGAAATTCCAAATAATATTCTGAATTTATTAAAACAATTCCCAAATATTAAAACCATTTGCTTAAACGGGAATAAGGCTTATTCTGCGTTTAAAAAATATTTTTCGGAAATTTTGAAAGATTACAAATGCTATAAAATGCCATCAACAAGTCCTGCTAATGCAAGATATAAAATGGAAGATTATGAAAGAGAAGCATTAATAAAAATACTTGAAGAGGTAGTTAAGAATGATGTGGCAATATCACAAAGGAAATTATAAATGTCCAAAATGTAAAAATATAGTAGATATAAACTATGTAAGAAATTATACAGTAGGTATAAATAAAAATTTAATGTGTCCTAAATGCAAGTATTCAAGCTATATAGGATATATAAGAGATTATAAGGAGGAAGTATGAATAATATTAATATATTAGGAACAGTTTATACAATATTATATCAGGCAGAAGATGAAAATGAAAAACTTAAAAATGTAGATGGATATACGGATTTTTCAATTAAAGAAATAGTAATTGATGTTACTGAAACAGATGATGTAATGCGTATAAGTGATATAGAAGCATATAGAAAGAAAGTGTTAAGACACGAAATAATACACGCATTTATGCACGAATCAGGACTTGATTGTAATGCAAGTTGGAGTTTACTTGAAACTGATAATGGACAACCTGAGCAAATAGTTGATTGGATAGCGATACAATTTCCAAAGATTTTAAAGGTATATAAAGAATTAGAGTTGTTATAAGAGGTAGAGTAATGCATGAAGAAAAAGAATATACACATTGTTTAAGATGTGGAAGAAGATTAAAAAATGAAAAAGCAAAGAAAATAGGATATGGGATAGTATGTGAAAGAAAAATAAGAAATGAAAATAATAAAAGTAGGAGATTATTTTAAATGCAAAGTTATGAAGAATTTTTAAAAACAAAAGAATATCATTATGAAAATACTGGATTTGATATTGATATTTACGAATTGAATGAAAATCTATTTGATTTTCAGAAACAGATAGTAAAGTGGGCATTGAAAAAAAGGTAGATGTGCATTATTCTTAGATACCGGCTTGGGCAAAGGCATATGTCAGTTAGAGTTTGCTAATCAAGTATGTAAAAAAGAAAATGGAAAAGCACTTATTTTTGCTCCGCTTGCCGTAAGTAAGCAAACACAGCGAGAGGGACAAAAGTTTGGAATTGAAGTTAATATATGTCGTACACAAAAAGATGTAAAAGACGGTATAAACATAACAAATTATGAAATGATGCAACATTTTAATCCTAAAGAATTTGTTTGTGTAGTGCTTGATGAAAGCTCCATTCTTAAAGCAAGTTTAGGTAAAATGTCAAATGATATTATAGATATATTCAGATTTACAAAATATAAACTTGCTTGTACTGCTACACCATCTCCAAACGATTATACAGAGTTTGGTAATCATTGTGAGTTTTTAAATGTTATGTCAAGAACAGAAATGCTTGCTACATTCTTTATCAATGACGCAAAAGAAGGTCAATGGCGAATGAAAAAACACGCAGGGAGTAAGTTTTGGGTCCTGCTAAAAACTATGTTGTTTCGGGAGGTGGACATTGATGGAAGAAGTGCAGAAGAAAAAGAAGCGTTCCATTTCCCTGACAACCAGAAATTCGCTTAAAGGGCTGGTGTTTGTGGCACCATTTATTATCGGACTTGCACTGTTTTTTCTCTATCCGATATTTTTCTCGCTAAGGATCAGTGTAGCGGAAAAGGTTGAAGTGCTGGGAATGAAGATGCACGGGTTCACTCTCGGATCCTTTAAGAGAGCCTTTGTAGAGGATTCGGAATTCCTTCCGACCTTTGGCTCAACAGTAAAATATACACTCACAACATTTCCTCTCACGATAGTTCTTTCACTGATAATATCCATTATCCTCAATAAGAACATCAAGGGCAGGGGGCTGTTCAGGGTAATATTTTTCATACCCTTCCTGTTAGGAAGCGGTGAGGTTATGAGACAGATCCTTAACCAGGGAGTCGATCGTGCAGTGCTGAACATCATGGATGGACGGATCATTCCTTACAATGTGCTGAGTTATTTCGGCTCGACGATCGTCGAAGTAGTGCAGGGGGTTTTCGGAACGCTGGTTAACGTACTGTGGAGGAGTGGAGTTCAGATATTACTGTTCCTTGCCGGACTGCAGAGCATTTCGCCGTCTCTTTACGAAGCCGCAAGGATAGACGGGGCGGGAGAGTTCAGAACCTTTAATACGATAGTGCTGCCGCTTATGAAGCCTGCTATTGCGGTTCAGGCGATATTTACCTTTGTAAGCAGTTGGAACAATTACTTTGTGCCTTCATTAATCTTGCACGAAGATAAAAAGAAGACCCTGCCCATT
>CALCEK010000121.1 GCA_937900125.1 uncultured Treponema sp.
GATTGACTTGGCGTCTTCTGGAAAAATTGAATTGGACGGAATTGACGTTTATTCTGGCTGGGAATATCCAGAGGGAAACAAAATTCCCGCTCGGCTTGACAAACGAATTACGGAAATTCGGGCTGCAAAATTGGGTTTTATTTTTCAAAATTTTAACTTGATTCCTGTTTTGGACATTTACGGAAATGTTGATTTACCCTTAAATTTGTTGAAAAAAACAAATCCTACTTTGGATATGACGCGCTCCGAACGCGAAGATTGGATAAATTATTTGATTGACACCGTGGGGCTTTCTTCTTGGAAAAAACACAAACCTTCAGAATTAAGTGGCGGGCAGCGACAGCGAGTTGCCATTGCACGCGCACTTGTAACAAAAGCTCCCGTCATTTTAGCCGATGAACCAACGGCAAATCTCGACTCAAAAACGGGGGAACAGATTTTAAACTTAATGCAAAAATTAAATCAAGAACTTAAAACAACCTTTATTTTTTCAACCCACGACGCAAGAATCGTAGAAATGTGCAATCACGTAATTTACATTCTTGACGGCGAACAAGTTGACGAAAAACGCAAAAATTAGAAATCGGGACGGGGCACAAAAGGTATGCTTTGCCTTTGTTTGTCATGTTGAGGCGAAGCCGAAACATCTATAGATTCTTCGGGCTATGCCCTCAGAATGACGTGCAAATTTGCGTTGTTTCGGAAACTGGCTGGAAACTGCGTTGCCAAAATAGCTTCAGAACAGGTTATTATTTGAATTTTGCCATTGTTTCTGGGTCATTTTTGATGTTTTGAATTGCATTTATTGCGAATGCCAAAAATATTGAAACAAAAAATGCCGCAAATGTTACAATAATGCAAGCTTTTCCTCGGCTAGGACCAGATTTTTTTTCGGCAATTTCGGGCATTTCAAGAATCGTCAAACATTCAGGCGGATTTTCTAAATACGATAAAATTCTTTCGCGCCGATTTTGCAAATTTGAATAAGAAGTTCGCAAAGTCATGTATTCTGTTTGCGCACTCGTGTAAGAAATGGAGGTTTCGTCAAGGCTTTGCATATAGTCTAATTGTTCGCGCATTTGCGTAGTTGTTTGCGCAAGCGAGGTTTCAATTTCTTCAAGTCCGCGCCTTGCATCTTCTTTGTAATTTTCTGTAAGACTTTCTTTTATCCAATTAATTGCGAATTTTGCCGCTTCGTATGCTAAAGTTGGGTCTGTGTCTGTGTAAGTGAGCGTTAAAATTTTTGACTTTGTTTCAAAATCTGCATCGAGTGCATTTTTTACTTTAGCTCGCATTGCACTTTTTTTCTTTTCAACTTTGCTCATATCGTAGCGATTTTCAAAATCAAGCCCAGTGGAAATTGCATCGAAAAATGATGTTGAGCCGATGTAGAAGTTTGTCAAATCACTATTGGTGGATGCCGCGCTGGATGCCGCGCTGGGGTAGTCTGTAATTTTTGCGCTTGCCTTTGAACTGTAGGTGTTTGGCCAAAATGATTTTGACCCTAACTTAATAGAAATAAAACTCACCAAAACAGAAAGTAAAGCCGCTCCCACTGTAATTATGACAATCATTTTTTTGTAGTGCCAAATAACTGCTAGTAAATCTATAAGTGATATTTCATCTTCGTCTGAGTAGTTTTGTTGCGGATTTTCATAAGGATTTGGAAGTTGTTCTCTAATCTGAATTTCGGACATAAAGACTCCTTTTGTTTGCAAAACGGCGGGGCTTGCCCCGCCGTTAAAAGTTTCAGCGTGAATTTTAGTTTATACGCATACAACTTTTTGTGCAAAATGTCAATCCCCCCCCCCTAAACATTTGTTTAGTATTATCTGCCAAATGGCATTTGACCTTTTTGTAAAATTTGGTATATTAAGGGAGTTCTAAAATTTTTGGGCTATGAAAAAAATAAAACATATCAATTTAATATTATTTCAAGGAATTTTTTGGCTGAGTTTGTGCAATGCTGTGTTTGCCGCTGAAAATCCAATACAAAGCGACATTCACTGGAGAATCGAATCGCCTTCCTCATTTGCAAAAGGTGTAAATATTCTTAAATCGGATTCACAGAATCCTCCTACAAAAATTACATTGCCAAATTTGATGAACGGAAAAAATTATTCTGTTTCAATCGTGTGGGACGAATCTTGGTTAGAGGGGGATTCTTTTTCTTACAACCACGGACTTGCGCGGGTACTTTGCGCACTTTCGCTCGCAGCCTATACAAATGTTGCGGATTCGGGGGCGTATAATTGTTTACAGGAGCTATACAAAGTTCTAGGTTTTTCTGAAAATGCAATAGAATATCATTACGGTGTTGATTTTTCTGACGCGGAATTAGGGAAAGACCAAGTTTTTGTTCCGTTAAAAGATATGCACTTTATGAAATGGCGCATATTCTTTTATCGTGTATATGTAGCCTTTTGTGAAACCATTTTAGGTAAAACAATGGCAGACCAGTATTACGAGGAAAACGAAAATGACGACGAAGACGAAGAAAACGACGACTAAAAGTCTTACCGAGCAGACGAAAAAGTTTGCTGAAAGATATAAAAACACACCTTTCTTTGGTTTCTACCCTGCGGAAGATATTTGTAAGTGTACAAATGGCTCGTGTGCTATGCGTATGAACTGCTTTCGCTTTATGGGGGGCAATACTGAATGGCAAAGCATTAGTAAGTTCCATAATAAAAAAGAAGAAGGGTGCGAACACTATCTGCCGTATTATGTATGGCGGTCTGGTAATGGTAAAAATTTAATGCTTTACCAAATTGACGACGATTACTTGAAAAATATCATTATACACTTGTTAGAACGTGCTTTTGATATTGAACAGGAAATT
>CALCEK010000122.1 GCA_937900125.1 uncultured Treponema sp.
CTTTAATGAAGTTAAAGTTGGTGACACTGTAAAAGGTTCTGTAAAGTCGTTTACGAGTTTTGGTGCATTCATTGATTTGGGCGGATTTGATGGTTTGTTACACATCAATGACATGAGTTGGGGGCATGTAACTCGACCTAAAGATTTTGTTAAAAAAGGTCAGGAAATTGAGTTAAAAGTCATTCGGCTTGACCCAGAGGGAAAAAGAATCAATCTTTCTCTTAAACATTTTTCAGAAGACCCGTGGGTTCATTTCGAAGAAAAGTATCATGTGAACGATATTGTAAAGGGGAAAGTTACAAAATTAACTGATTTTGGTGCATTCATTGAACTTGAAGAGGGAATTGAGGGACTCGCTCATATTTCTGAATTTAGTTGGACAAAGAAAATTAACAAACCTTCTGATATGGTCAAGGAAGGCGATGAACTTTGTTGCATGATTTTAGGTTATGACATTCAAGCTGGTCGTGTTTCTTTGGGCTTAAAGCAAGTTACAGATAATCCGTGGGATTCAATTTCTGACAAATATCCTGTTGGCAAAAAGCTTAAGGGTAAAGTTGTTAAGATTACAAGTAGCGGTGCTTTTGTTCAACTCGAAGAAGGAATCGATGCTTTCCTTTCTGGCGAAGATTTATCTTGGACAAAGAAGATAAAGCATCCTGGAAGCGAAGTTAAAGTTGACCAAGAAATTGAAGTTGTCGTTATTGTATGTGACCAAGAAAATCATCACATTCGCGTTGGTGTAAAACAGTTGACCGAAAATCCATGGAAAGTGTTTGCTTCTGAGTTTAAGCCTGGTAGCACAATGGAAGGTGAAGTGTCTAGCATAACAGATTTTGGAATCTTTGTGCGAGCACCAAACGGAATCGAAGGTTTAGTGAATAAAGCTAACCTAAGTGAAGACCGCGAAACTCCTTTTGAAGAAGCTGTAAAAAAATACACTGTAGGCGATAAAGTTAATGTCTACGTTGTAGCTATTGATGTAGAAAAAGAAAAAGTTGCATTCTCTGTAAAAGAATACAAAAAAGCACAAGAACGTGCTCAGATTTCTCAATACATCTCTTCAGGTAGCGATGACTATGGTGCATATACTATCGGTGATAGCTTAAAAGACCAAAAGGAAGACAAATAAATTATCCCGATGAGTGAAGAAGAAAATCAGTCTATAGGTTTTGACAAACTTAAAGCACTCATCGAGATTCATACGCGCATTAGCGCAAACTATTCAAATCCATCAGCACAGCAGATTGCTGTTTTGGAATCTGTAATGTGTTTGGTGGAATGTGAAGCATCTTCGATACTTTTAAGAGATAGTCATAGTGATTATCTGCATTTTTCTGTTGCGCTTGGACCACTCGGAGCGAAAGTAAAAGATATTCCAGTCGAAAAAAATAGTATAGCTGGTTGGGTCGCTGAAAACAAACATTCTTTAATAATAAATGACGTTTCTCGGGACGCTCGTTTTAATTCTTATGTGCAAACAAAAACGGAATATATTACTCGAAATATGATTGCCGTTCCTATGTACGTTGAAAATGAGTGCGTTGGCGTTATAGAAGTTATCAATAAAGCTAAAAATAAATCTTTTAATCAAGATGATTTATCTTTGCTGGAGTTGTTGGGAAAACAGGCTGGTGTTGTTTTTCGAATGGCGGATGTTTTGCGTGACACCCGCGAGCAACTTACCGAATTGGAAAATGCTGTAAGTTCTGGAGAAAAACGTGAATATCATCCATTTATTGCTGAAAGTCCTCTTATAAAAGATTTGATGAAAGTTGTTGATGATGTTGCAAAAACAAATTCTTCAGTTTTAATTTTTGGCGAGAGTGGAGTAGGAAAAGAACTTTTTGCCGAACAATTACATTTGCGTAGCAATCGTATGGGCAAACCATTTGTGCGCGTTAGTTGTGCAGCTCTTTCGCCTTCGCTTTTGGAAAGTGAACTTTTTGGGCATGTTAAGGGGGCGTATACAAATGCTACTTCGGCTCAAAAAGGACGATTTGAAGTTGCTGATGGCGGAACTCTTTTTTTTGATGAAATAGGAGAAATGTCCCTTAGTTTACAAGCAAAACTTTTGCGGGTAATTCAAGAGAAAAAATTCGAGAAAGTCGGTTCTAGTGAAACTATTTCTGTTGATGTACGCATTATAGCCGCAACAAACAGAAATCTTGAGGAAATGGTAAAAAAGAAATTGTTTCGCGATGACCTTTATTATCGACTGAATGTGTTGCCACTGAATATTCCGCCTTTGCGCCAGCGTAAAGAGGATATAAAGCCGTTGGCATTGTTTTTTTTACAAAAATACAGTCGAGAAATGAAAAAGAATTTTATAGGTTTTTCTGGAGCTGCTTTTTCTGCCCTTTTTACATACAGATGGCCTGGCAATGTTCGGGAATTAGAGAATACTATTGAGCGTTCTTGCATTTTAGGGCAAAATCGGGAAATTCAAGTTGCGGATTTGCGCCTTCCCATTACTGCTGAAAAATCTGAAATGGATATTTTCGGCGATAGTCAGGTATGATAAGGCTCTGCTCGCGTTCTGCGCTCTCGGGATAGTCTGTGC
>CALCEK010000123.1 GCA_937900125.1 uncultured Treponema sp.
GAGTTTACCGCAAACAAACTTGTGGGCGCAGACATTTTTTTGGACGAAGCTTCTGTTACGGCAACCGAAAACGCAATTATGGCAGCCGTCCTTGCGGAAGGTCACACCGAAATTACAAATTGCGCAAGTGAGCCGCACGTTCAAGACCTTTGCAATATGCTCAATTCTATGGGGGCAAAAATTTCTGGGATTGGGTCAAACATTTTGCAAATTGACGGAGTTGCAAAACTAAACGGAACAGATTTTTCCATCGGACCAGATTTTATGGAAGTCGGCTCATTTATAGGGCTTGCGGCTGCCACAAAAGGTTCTGTTACCATAACGGGCATAAATCCAAAAGACATTCGTCCTTTAAAAATCGCTTACAGCAAATTGGGAATCCGCTGGGACATTGAAGGCGATTCTTTAACCGTTCCCGTAGGGCAAACTTTAAAGGTAAACACTGATTTAGGCGGTTTAATTCCAAAAATTGACGATAGCCCGTGGCCAGGTTTTCCTGCGGATTTAACCTCCATAATGGTTGTTACGGCAACCCAAGTGGAAGGGACTGTTTTAATTTTTGAGAAAATGTTTGAAAGTCGCCTTTATTTTGTTGACAAATTGATTAGCATGGGCGCAAAAATTACATTGTGCGACCCACACCGCGCGGTTGTTTCAGGACCAAGCACACTTCACGGCGACCATCTTGTTTCGCCTGATGTACGCGCTGGAATGGCTATGGTAATTGCGGCAATGGCTGCCTCTGGAGAAAGCCGAATCAGCAACGTTTATCAAATTGAACGCGGCTACGAACACCTTGTTGAACGCCTGCAAAGTTTGGGCGCACACATAAAAAGAATCGAAGTTTAATATTTATGGAAAAAAAGCCTATGAAAACAATGAACGAAAAACTAAAACAAAAATTACCTCCCCTACTTTTAACGCTATTGGTGATTGTCGCTGACCAAGTGACAAAAGCAATTGTTGTCGCAAAAATCCCGCGGCTTTCGCTTTACGATTCAGAAAATTCAATCATTCCAATTTTGGGAAATTACGTCCGCTTTATTCACGTAAGAAACAAGGCGGTGGCGTTTAGTATGGGTTCAAATTTGCCCGACAATTTGCGACAAATATTTTTTGCCATTTTGCCACTTTTGTTGATTATCGCAATGTTTGTAATTTATTTTCGGAACAATGAATTTACCGCGCTGCAACGCTGGTCATTGTGTGGCATTTTGGGTGGCGGTTTGGGCAACCTAATTGACCGCTTTTTCCGCCCAGATGGTGTTGTCGATTTTATTGACTGCTATTTTTGGGGACTTTTTGGAATGGAACGCTGGCCAACATTTAATGTGGCAGATTCAGCGGTGGTTGTTTGCGGAATTTTATTGGTGATTTCTTTTGTAAAACAAATGATTAAAGATTCAAAAAAGGAAAAATCAAATGGATAAAAAAACATTTACTGTCTTATTTACGATTGTCAGTTCAATAGCAAACATTATTTTTACGCTTTTGGTGATTTTTATACTTTTGGTTTTGAGTACGCTTGTTTTGGTAAAAGGCTTAAAAATCGAGGGCGAAATTGTTATGGTCGCTTGGATGATTTGTTTTATTGCGGGAATGATTATCAGTATGTTTGGATTTACAAAATTAACTTCGCTGGTGATTCAAAAATTCCATTTGGAAGACAAATTGAGCAAAAATCGAAATCCAAACGCACAAAAAAAGGAGCGACCAAAAACAGTAATGCCCGATTCTGTTTTGCCAAAAGCTGAGGACAAAGACCTTTGGGCAGAACAAATTGAAAATTCTACTTACGGGGCAAGTTTTGGACTTGACGAATTGCAAAAGGGAATCGAAGAAAATAATGCACAAGCTCAAGCCCTAATTGCCGAACGCGAAGCCGAAGCGCAGGAATGGGAAAAAAATCAAAACAAAAAATCCGCAAAAAAAGAAAGCACTTCTCCTTCTACACCAGAGGCTTCCGCCCTCCCCCCAGAACCTTTAAGTTTTGGCAGAGAAGAACTAGAAAAACTCCAAAACAACAAGCCCACCAACCAAAATCCTAGTGAGCCATAAATTTTCGCAAGGCAACGCCTGGCATCGCCTATAACGCTTGGCTATGCTTGGCATCGCTTATGGCTCTCAGAACATAACAACTATGACAGATAGCAGAACGCTCCAGTACAAAATTCGAATTTTGGCTTAATACATTTGTCAAAATCTAATTTACGCACAAATTCGATGACGGTGACAGTTCCACTTCCTGCCCGCCGCGCACAATGCCGTACACGGGGCGACCAGTGTTGTCCGTCCATGTCGGGTCTACCCAATACACCGTGCCGTCCGTTGACTGCACCCAGAACCAAGCGTGTCCTGTAGCTGGTCTGCCGTCCCCCTGCAGATGGGCAAGAATGTGATTATGCGAGAACACGACCACGGGAGTTCTGTTGATTGTCATTGTTGAACTTTCGCCCGCTTTCGCAAGCCTGTATGCAATGATGTCGGAACCATCATCGAAAGTGCCGACCATCCAGAAATTCGCCACGTTTGGATAGTCCTTTTTGTTGTCCGTCAGCTCTTGATATGCAAAGTCCGCATAGTCAAAGCAGATTCCCTCGAACAAGGTCGTGCCTTTTGATGTCCGTCCATCATTGCTTGCAAGGTAGCTCTTTATAAAGCTTGTCTTGTAGTAGTCATGCGGATTTTTGGCGCTGAAATCGCCCGTATACGCCATGTCATACACGCCCTTGCATGCGATTTTTACTGCAAGCCACTGAAGCTGATACGCAAGATTTGCGTCATAATAGTACACCGAATCTCCTGTTGGCGTACTCGGAGCAAGGTTGCGGTCAGAATCGGGAATGTCAGATGGATTGAACGGCTGCGTTTTTGCAGGAGTCAATTTTACGGGCTCGACTTTGTACATTTCCTTTGGAATGAACGCAACTTTGTATCCAAATTCATCCTTATGCAAGCTCGCCATTTTTTTGGATTCTTTGGAAGCCCCTTTGTAGTTTACAAGATACTTTGGTCTGGTAATGGTCATAAGATACACGCCCGTAGAATCTTCATAGCAAGCCTGCGCCACTGAATCCAGCATCGTCATATACGATGCAAGCTGCCCTAAATCTTCCGCATTGTAATACGAAATCGGGGAAAGTGCGTCTGTCTCTATTCCTCGCATTGCATCTTTACCATATTTTGTTTCAAGGGTATAGTATGCCTTCCAAACTGGCGAGAGTGGTCCCGTCGGCATCCATTTCCAAAACGCAATAGAATCGTCTTTCCCCCACCCGTCCCCGCTTTCAATTCTGGCAATATTCTTCTGGGCCAGTTGCTGCCATTCCGGGTTAAATCTTCTTGTCTGAACATTTTGCCACTTAAAATGGTCATAAACATTGTCGAATACATAGACGGTCACGGTCTTACCGTCAGGAAGCGTGCAGTTTTCTACCACATGGTCGGCGTAGCTGGACACATCTTCTGCATGCACTTCTTCTGCGGCTTTGTAATTCGGCGTGTTAAACATTGAGGCAGTTGAAGCGCAAGATGCCAGCAGACAAACTACCGCCGCCACAACTGAGACGAACAATACATGGTATAATTTCTTCATTTGGGAAACCTCCTAAAGTCCTTTCTTTTGCAATTCAATTTTGTCTTCAAATTTTTTAGTAACATCCATATCACGCAATCTGCGGATACGAGACACAAACATTTCTTGTTCCATAAAGATAACTCCTGTATTTGCCACAATCGATTCAATAGGCAAAAGAAAAATTCGGCAAAATTGTATTTTATAGTATAAAAAGTCAGTTTAGCCGTACTTACACTGATATTAGTA
>CALCEK010000124.1 GCA_937900125.1 uncultured Treponema sp.
CGCCACGGAATGTTGCCTCCAATGTTACTTTTGAAGGGTCAATGTCTAATTTTTCAGCAATAACCTTTTGAATCTTTTCAAATAATTCGTCCATCTTAATCTCCTACTTTAACCATTTACTTCTGGCGTAATTACTTGACGACTGCGATAAAAACCACATTTTGGACACACATGATGTCTTAAAACAAGATTTCCACAGTTGCCACAAGCAACAAGATGCGGAGTTTCAAGTTTCATATTTACACCGCGTCTTCTTTTTGTTACAGCCTTAGAAGTTTTTGATCTGGGTACTGCCATAGTATATAACCTCGCTATAAAAATTAACTTAATTTAGTAACGGGTAAAATACTACTACAAATTCCCGCCTTGTGTCAACAATTATACAGTGATTTTCTTTTGTCTGTCAATATTTTTTTGACAATTTCCTAATTTTTGTCAGAAAATTTCGCTTTAAGAGCCTTTTCCACAACAGGCGGAACCATTGCGCTAACATCTCCCCCAAATTTTGCAACATCTTTTATGCTGCTTGAGCGAATCAAAAAAAATCTTTGCTCAGTTGGCACAAACAAGGTTTCTACATCAGGATTGAGCGAACGATTTATTAGCGAAAGGTCAAATTCATAAGAAAAATCATTTGCATTTCGAATTCCACGGAGCAAAACCTTTGCCCCTACTTTTTTGCAATAATCCACAACAAGCGAATTACAAGTTTGCACAGAAACATTCAAAAATGGTTTGGTAAGTTCCAAAAGCATTTCTTTTCGTTCTGATTCTGAAAAAAGAGCTTTTTTGTCGGGATTTACAGAAATCACAACTTGCAATTCTGTAAACAATTTACTAGCGCGTTCAATTACATTTAAATGCCCGTATGTTGGCGGGTCAAAAGTTCCAGGAAAAACAGCTAAACTCATTCTTATTGTATACAGCATTTTTATTTTTTTTTCAATTTGACCAAACTGATTTTAATTAGTAGAATAGTTGTATGAAGAAACATTTAATTTTAAAATCTTTCATTTTTTCTCTTTGCTCTTTAGGGCTTTTAGGTTGCATTTCAAAAAAAGATGAAACCGAAGCATCCCCTATTGAACAAACAAATTCTGATTCTGGAAAAACTAAAGACAATATAATAGAAGATAATGTAAATACAATAGAAGAAATTTCTCCAGAGCCCGAAATTCCATCTGTAAAAGAAGAACCTCCGCTTGAAGAACCTAAAGAAGAAGTGCTTGTTCAAGAAGAGCCTAAACCTCTTCCTCCCGAAAATCCTATTGTAAAAGAACCAGAGCCAGAAATCGTAGAACCAGAAGCCCCCGCTGTTATAGTTGAGCCTGAACCTGTTGTAATAGAAGAAATTGTTGAGGAAAAACAAGAAGAACCCATCATTCAAGAAAAAGAATCACCCATCATTCAAAAGGAATCCATCATTCAAGAAAAAAAAGAAGAGCCTCCCATTGAAGAAGAAATTCCTCCCACAGAAGAAGATTCTGAATACGAACGTTCGGTTAGTGAATTAGACGTTGCTGTTTCTAAGGAAACTTTTGAATTAGATAAAAAAGAAATTCTTGCCATAATTGACAACCTTGATACTGTTATGAAAAACAAAGATTTTAAGGCGTGGCTCAATTATCTTGACGATGAAAGCATCCGTTATTATTCGCAAAAGTCAAATTTGCAAAAAGCAAGCAAAAGGCTTCCAATTCGCGGGTTAAAACTTAACTCTTTGGAAGATTATTTTAACTATGTTTTTATAACGTCCCGAAAAGGAACTCATATTGATGAAATTCGTTATGAAACTGAAAGCAAAGTTCGGGCTGTTCAAGTAACAAAAAAAGAAACTCTTATTTATTATGATTTTATTCGCGTTGATGGTAAATGGAAATTGCATTTATCGCAGATTTCAGATTGATTTTTTAATAAAAATGCACTAAAATATTTATAAGTACATTAGGAGGACTAATTACAATGAAAATAAGCAAAGTTATTGCAATTACAATGTGTGGTATTCTGGTTTCTGGTGTTGCATTTGCACAGAAAAAATCTGGTTCCAAAAAGTCTCAAGAAAAATCTGTTGAAGAAAGCTATTTGAGCAATATTGAAGATTTGATTATTACGGAATTAGCATCTTCTCCAGAATATGACAATAAGCAGGTTGCCCTTCAGTATCTTGAAGAAGCCGTAAACGATGGTCGCACATCTCCAGATGTTGTTGCCGCTTTGGAAAGTTTGGCTGGCGAAGGCGTTACAACGCAATCTCGCACAAATGGTCGTATCACAAACAATTATCCAGATATTCGTGCAAAAGCTTGCGATTTACTTGGACAAGTTTCTTCAGAAGAAGCAAAAAATACGCTTATGACTATTGCGCAGGACGATAAAGAACCAATGGTTGTTTCTGCAGCAGTTCGTTCTTTAGGAAATATTGGAATGAATGACGATAACGAAGTTATAAATATGATTTCGTTTATTGAAAGAAAATATTCCGCTTTGAATCCGACAAGTTCCCTTGCACTTGAAATTTTAGTTGCCTATGAAAAATTAGCACCTTCTATTGATGACCCCGCTGACAAGCGCGTTATGCTCGAATCTATTAGCAACATTGCAGGAAATTATAAATTTGTTACGCCAGTACGCACAAAGGCACGCGAGCTTTTAAAATCTTTGCAGAGCGGAAGTTCTTCTTCTAATGCAGAAGCTGAAAAATAAAAATTTGGCAATTTGCCTACAAAAAAATAAAAGCGGACAAAGTTTTGTATTTTGTCCGCTTTTTGTGTAATTTTGAGAGATACGGGATTCGAACCCACAACCTTCAGCTCCGGAGGCTGACGCTCTATCCAGTTGAGCTAATCTCCCAAAAACAAAATAAAGAATACCTACTAAATGAGTAAATGTCAATAGAAAACATTTCTGGAGAGAGAAAATGTATCCCATTATTTTAGCTTCGGCATCACCGCGCAGACAAGAAATTCTTCACAGAATGAATATTCCATTTGTTGTGAATCCGTCAAATATTGATGAAACTATTCCAAAAGAAATTGATGTAAAAAATGGACCTGAATATCTTGCTCAAAAAAAAGTTGAAGCTATTTTAAATACAATTCCCCCAAATACAGAAGCTCCTTGGATTTTAGGAGCTGACACCATGGTTCATATTGACGGAAAATTGTTAGGAAAACCCGAATCGGTCGAAATGGCAAGGGAAATGTTGTGTACTATTCAAGGAAAAACTCACGAAGTTATAACAGGACTTGCGCTTTATAATGGAAACACTCACAATATTTGTACACGAACAAATATCGCAAAGGTTACTTTTGCCCCACTTTCTGAAGAAGAAATTGATTGGTACACAAATACAGGCGAATGGCATGGAGCTGCAGGAGCATATAGGATTCAAGGACAGGCTTCCTACTTTATAAAAGAAATTGTAGGCACAGAAAGTGCAGTTATGGGCTTGCCTATTTTTGAGCTTTATGATATGTTGAAAAAGCAGAGTTATTCCTTGATTGAATAGTTTTGCCGGGCAACATTTTCTGCCGTTAGCATGAAAAGTTGTTACGAAATCCTCCGGGCTAGAAATAGTCACGAGAAATAAGGTCAGGTGGAAAATTCAGACAATTTTTCTGATTTTCCGGTGAAGGAGAAAGACACATGGCAGTTGTAACCATGAAAAGTCTGCTAGAATCTGGTGTACACTTTGGTCATCAGGTAAAACGTTGGGATCCGCGCATGAAGAAGTACATCTTTGCAGAGCGCAATGGTATTCACATTATTGATTTGCAGAAAACAATTACTGCAATAAAAGATAGCTACGATGAAATTCGCAAAGTAGCATCTTCTGGCAAATCCGTCCTGTTTGTCGGTACAAAAAAACAAGCGCAGCAAGCAATTGCAAAAGAAGCTGAACGCTGTGGAATGTTCTATGTAAACAACCGCTGGTTAGGTGGTACACTTACAAATTTTGCAACAATCAAAAAATCTTTACTTCGTCTTAAAAAAATCGAAAAGATGGAAGTTGACGGCACTTTTGACAATCTTACCAAAAAAGAAGTCGCTCGTCTTGAAAAAGAAAAAGAAAAGCTCCAGAAAAACTATGGTGGAATCAAAGAGATGAAGGAATTGCCTGGTGCAGTGTTCATCATTGACACCCACAAAGAACAACTTGCTGTAAAAGAAGCAAGAAGTATGGGCATCCCAATCATTGCTATTGTTGATACAAATTGTAATCCAGAGGGAATTGATTTCCCAATTCCAGGAAATGACGATGCAATTCGCGCAATTAGCTTGTTCACATCTATTATAGCAAATGCAGTTCTTGAAGCAGATAATGAACAGGGACTCAAAATCATTGAAAGTGTTAGCGATGACGATGATATTACAACTGATGCTTCAATCAAAAAAGATGATGAAGAAATAGTTGATTACGCAAATTACACTCCAACCGAACCTAAAGAAGAAGACGAAGAAGCTGATAGAATCGAAGAAAACGAACTTATCGATGAAGATAAGGCTTATTCAAAATAAAAATTACTACACCGCTCCGCTGTGTGCGGTGTTTTACGGAGAACAAAAATGGCTATTACAGCAGCTCAGGTAAAAGAGCTTAGAGAAAAAACTGGCGCAGGCATGATGGACTGCAAAAAGGCATTAGTCGATTCAAATGGTGATTTTAATGCAGCTGAAAAGCTTTTAAAAGAAAAAGGTCTTGCCGCTGTAGCAAAACGTGCGGAACGTGCTACAAAAGAAGGAAGAATTTTTGTCCGTCAAGACGGAAATAAAGTTGCTATTGTTGAGCTTGTTTGCGAAACTGACTTTGTTGCCAATAATGTTGAATTTATCGCTTGTGGTGAAAAAGTTCTTGACGAAGTTTTTGCAAAAGGATACACACAGGTTGAAAAAGAACTCAATGATATTTTGCTCGATTTTGCAACAAGAACTCGCGAAAATATGTCTTTGAGCAAAGTTCAAGTTCTTACTGTTCCAGAAAATGCAGTCGTTGGAAAGTATGTTCACCATGATTTTAAAACGGCAGCGGTTACAATAATCAAGGGGTCTACAGATGCAAAAGTTGCAGAGTTTGCTCGCGATTGTTGTATGCACTTGGCAGCTTTTACACCAGCTTATATCAAAAAATCAGATGTTCCAGAAAGCTATATTGATGAGCAAAAAGAAATCTTTAAAGCTCAGATGGATAGCGATGAAAAAATGGCAGGAAAACCTGAGAATGTAAAAGAAGGAATCCTACAAGGAAAAATCAATAAGCATCTTGCAGAAATTTGTTTTGTTGACCAAATGTTTGTAAAAGATGACAAAAAAACTGTCAACGCAAAATTAGCTGAAGTTGCAAAAGAGACAAATTCAACTTTGGAATTTGGCGAAATTGTACTTTTTGTTTTGGGAAGATAATTTTTTCTAAAAAGAGCCATCGGCATTTTTTGTGCCAGGTGGCTTTTTGAGTATTTTTAAGGAGGACGTATGGCAGCCACAAGTGAAAGTCGCATGGAAAAAACAGTGAATTCTTTAAAGGAAGAATATAGTTCAATTCGAACAGGAAGAGCGAGTGCTTCAATTTTTGACAAAGTTCGAGTTGATTATTATGGAACGCCTACCCCATTGAATCAAGTTGGCACAATTTCTGTTCCTGAAGCACGACTTGTTGTCATATCCCCTTTTGATAAATCGCTCATTAGTGCTATTGAAAAATCTATACAATCAGCGGATTTGGGACTCAATCCAAACAATGATGGAAAAGTCATTAGAATCAATATTCCACCGCTAACGGCAGAACGCAGAAAAGAACTTGTAAAACAGGCAAAAAGTGTCGCAGAAAATTATCGAACCACAATTCGAAACATTCGGCGAGATGGAAATGATGATTTAAAAAAACAACAAAAAGCGGGTGAAATAACTGAAGATGAACTTAAAATTGAAACAGATAAACTTCAAAAATTAACCGATAAGTATATAGAAGAAATTAACAAAATTTACGAATCTAAAGAAAAAGAAATTCTGGATTAAAATAAAAGATGAGTGATATTCCTCGACAAAAAGATGACTTTGCTTTAGATTTTGAACGACTACCTGTCCATATTGGAATTATTATGGATGGGAATGGGCGTTGGGCTGAAAAGCAAGGACTGCCAAGAACCGCTGGACACGAAGAAGGTCTAAAACGTGCAAAAGAAATTGCAAAAGTTGCAAGCGATATTGGCATTCGCTATATAACATTGTATGTTTTTTCAACAGAAAATTGGAAGCGAACTCAGCAAGAAGTCGGGTTTTTGATGAATTTGATTCATGGTCATTTAGTTCAAGAATTACAGTTTTACCAAGAAAATCATATTCAAGTTAAATTTTTGGGCAATAGGCAGGAACTTCCTAAAAATATCCAAAAAGATATTATGCAAGCAGAAGAAGATACAAAAAATTTTGATGGTTTACGAATTTGCCTTGCAATAAACTATGGGGGACGAGATGAAATTATACGTGGAATAAAAAAACTTGCCGTAACCCAAAATGTTGAGAATGTTACAGAAAAAAATTTTTCTAAGTATTTTGATATTCCAGACCTTCCTGATGTGGATTTATTGATTCGCACAGGTGGCGAAAAACGCTTGAGTAATTTTTTGCTGTGGCATTCTTCTTATGCGGAACTTAGCTTTTCCAATACATTGTGGCCAGACTATACAAAAGATAAGTTTTATGCTGATATTGCCGAATTCCAGCATAGAAATCGACGATTTGGAGCTATAAAGAATGAATAAAATTGTTTCAAGGCTTTTTATATTTTTTATAGGACTTCCGCTCGTTTTATTGATTACATTTTTGAATTATTTTGTACATTTGCCGTTACACTTGCTTATTATTACAATGTGTGCTATCGCTTCTCTTGAAATATACTCAATTTTTTCAAAAAAAACTTCTCTTTTGCCTAAGCCATTGCTCTTTTGTTGTAGTATTTTACTTCCAATTTCGGCGGCTGTAGTTGAAATTCTCCCTTTTTTTACAGATGTTAATTTACCTTTTGGAAAAGAGTTTGTTACATACATTCTTGTCATTATACTTTTGCTTTTGTTAGCCTACGAAGTTTTTACTGCAAAATCATTTTCGGAATCGAATATTCGACTTGCGGCATCTTTTTTTGTTGTAATTTATTCTGGATTTCTTTTGACATTTGTTTCGAGGATGACTTCGTTTCACAAAAATGAAACTGATGTTTCAAATGCAGTAATAGGCATTTTTTTGTTAATGGTTTTTATGTGCGACAGTCTTGCGTGGCTTTTTGGGAATCTTTTTGGAAAAAACAACAAAGGTGTTATCAAAGTAAGCCCAAACAAAAGTATAGCGGGATTTTTTGGTGGCTTTGTCGGAGCTATTGTTTCTGGAATCATAGGATATTTTGCATGGACAAACGTTTTTTCAGGTTCCATTGTAAAAATGATACTAATCAGTGTGCTAATTGCAATATCTTCTATAATTGGCGATTTATCAGAATCACTTTTTAAACGCTCGTCAAATGTAAAGGATTCTGGGAATGTTATACCAGGTCGCGGTGGCGCATTAGATTCAATAGATTCAATCGTTATGTCCGCCCCCATTTACTATTTGCTTATAACGATTTTTTACGGACCATTTGCTTAATTTTTGGGTACTAAAATGAAAAAAATTCTTGTTTTAGGTTGCACGGGTTCTATTGGAAGGCAAACAATAGATGTTGTGCGCAATATGAACGAAGATTTTTCAATTTGCGGTCTTGTTGCAGGTCATAACAAGACAGAATTGGACGCACTATGCAGTGAATTTAATTGTCAAGGGGTTCTTTTTTCGCGTGATGGTCGGGCCAGAATAAAAACACTTGTTGAAACTTGTGGTGCAGATATTGCTGTCAATGGAATAGCGGGTGCGGCGGGACTAGAGCCTTCAATTTTTGTCTTAGAAAATGGCATTGACCTTGCCCTTGCAAACAAAGAAAGCGTTGTTATGGCGTGGGATTTAATAAAAGCAATTTCTAAAAGGACAAATGCTAAAATTTTACCTGTTGATAGTGAACATAGTGCTATTTTTTCTTTGTTACAGCAATGTAAAAATGAAAATGTTTCTTCCATTATAATAACAGCTAGTGGTGGACCTTTTAGAACTTTTACGCAAGAGCAGCTCAAAAATGTAAATCTTGAACAAGCCTTAAAACATCCAACATGGGCTATGGGAAATAAAATCACAATAGATAGCGCAAGCCTTGCAAATAAAGGGCTTGAAGTGATTGAAGCTTGTAGACTTTTTTCTATGCCGACGGAAAATGTAAAAGTTGTTGTTCACCCACAAAGCCTTGTTCATAGTCTTGTACAAACAAAAGACGGAATGTTATACGCGCAAATTAGCGAGCCAGATATGCGGCATCCAATTCTTACCGCATTAACTTGGCCTAAAATTGCTGAAAATTATCTTAAAAAATTTGATTTATTCGATTGCGAAATGAATTTTTTCGCGCCACGTTATGAAGATTTTCCATTGCTTTCGCTCGCATATAAATGTGCAAAAGAGATGAATTCCTACCCGATTGCTTTTAATGCCGCAAATGAAGTTGCTGTTTCTGCCTTTTTACAAAAAAAATGTTCCTTTTTGCAGATTTCAGAAATTGTTTGCGCTGTTTTACAAAATGATTGGTCAAAAAAAGCGGAAAGTTTAGAATCAATTTTAGATTCCGACAAGATGGCACGAATCAAAGCTGAAAATTATCTTAAAACAATTAAAAATCTATATCCTGGAGAAATAAGTTGACAGTTGTATGGGGAATTTTGGGACTTAGTTTTCTCGTTTTCTTTCATGAACTTGGTCATTTTTTTTTGGCACAAATATGTGGTGTAGAAGTTGAAGCTTTTTCCGTTGGAATGGGACCTGTTCTTTTGCATCATAAGTGGGGAAAAACAGATTATAGGCTTTCCTTGATTCCAGTGGGCGGTTATTGCCAAATGAAAGGCGAAGCGGATTACAAAATCGCCATTGAGCAAAATAAATCAGAAATTCAAAGTGAAAAAGATTCTTTTTATGGGGTTTCGCCTTTTAGGCGACTTTTGATTGCCTTTGCAGGACCATTTTTTAACCTTATATTTGCTTTTTTCGCATTTGTGATTATTGCACAAATCGGTTACACATATTACGATGCGGGAACAAAAATCAATGTGCAAAAAGATGATTTTTCCCCAGCAAAAGAAGCGGGACTTGAAGATGGAGATATAATTACTGCGCTAGACGGAAAAGCTGTTTTTTATTTTACAGAAATTGCCGACTACGTTTCCTTAAGAGCAAATCAAGATATACTGTTTACGGTAGAGCGCGGTGGTGAAAACTTGGATTTTGTTGTTCACAGCGATTTGAATAAAGAAACAGGCAGTGGTCGAGTTGGAATAATCTCAGCTGGAAAACTTGACATAGAGCGTCAATATGGAGGATTTTCATTTTTTCCATCGCTAAAAGAAGGATTTTTTCAGACTATTTCAATGTTAGATGCTACATTAAAAGGAATCTCTTCACTTTTTAAGGGCGTAAAACTTACTTCGGCAGTTTCTGGTCCTGCAAGAGTTTCTACAATGCTAGGCGATTCTGTAAAGCAGGGATTTTCTGTTGGAATAAAAGAGGGAATTGTAACTACCCTACAATTTTTAGCCCTTATAAGCATTTCGCTTTTTTTAACAAATTTGCTTCCGATTCCAGTTTTAGACGGCGGTCTTATTCTTTTTTCTTTGATTGAAGGAATTTCTGGAAAAAAAATGCACCCAAAATTGCTTTATTACATACAATTTGTTGGAATTGCGTTTATTGCCGTTCTTTTAATAATAGCTGTAACTGGAGACATAAACTATTTTTTTAATCGATGGAGATAAAAATGAAAAAATATTTTACTAAATTTCAAGTTTTGTCAACTTTGATTTTTTTCCTTTTTACATTAAACGGACTTTCGGCTCAAGAAGCCCACATTTCAACACAAGCCCATGAAAATAAAGTTACCGCCCTACTTTCTTTAGAAAATGCACTTGGAATGCAAGAATATTTTTATAGTGCGGGTCAAGATGGATTTGTAATAAAATGGAACGAAAACGGAAACGGCGAACATTATCAACTCAGCGATATGCAAATTTCAGCATTGGCAAAAAATCCAAAAAACAACGATGTTGCCATTTTTGAAACTGATTCATCTTCAATAAATCGAGTAACGGTTTTGGATTGGAAAACATTTAGAAAAAAATACACAAAACGCTTTACCGATACAGTAACATCACTTTCGTATTCCGCAAATGGAACTTACCTTATAATTGGAACAGCTGCCGTAAATGGAACATACATTCTAAATGCAACAACAGGAAGTGTTGTAAAAAAACTAGACGATGTGCCAGGCGTAATTTCTTTAATAAAAACAAGTAAATCTGAAAAAAGCGCAGTTTTTTATTCGTCAACAGGCAGTTTGTTGTATTACAATTTAGAAAATTTTAGCAGAAATAGAAAATTTTCAACCGAAGCTTCCCTTGAGCAAACTATTTTGTTTGGCGCAGGAAAATTTGAAAACCGATTTTTTGCTGGCACTAAGGACAACACAATTTTCATAATCGATTCAACAAGTGGAAAAACTGTTGCACAGTATCAGGCACAAAATCCTCTTATATGCGCGTCCTTGATTAGCGAGTCCGATGGACTTTATTTTGTCGCCTCAAACGGAAAAAATTTCACTCTAAATCATATTTATTCAGAAACACTTGCAAAACGTCTAAAAAATCCTAGTTATTCTCTTTCTGATTCTTCCGATATTCATCTTGTGAAAAATTTCACAGGACTTCCGCGTTCTGAACGATTTACGTGTGCTGGAAAACTTACGGGAAAAATTATTTTGGGAACAACGAGTGGTTCGCTTTATTCAATGACAGATATTGTAGAATCAGAAACACTTTCTCTTGAACCATTAACCGAAAAAATGTATGAAAAGATTTTTGACATTACCTCTGATTCAAAAAAATTTTATCTTTTGACAAAAGATTCTTTGTTTGCCTCCTCGTATGACACAAAATCCGTTGAAAGAATTTCAGATAATGCGGGACACACAAATATGATTCACAATGATGGAACGTTTATTCTTTGGTCAAAAAATTCAAGAAAAACAGTTCAGCTTATTTCTAAAAATGCAGCAGGTGATTTTTATGTAAAAAATCTCTTTACACCCGAAAAAGAATTGCAAACAGTGCGTTTTTTTGGCGGACAATTAGTTTTTGTCCAAGGGCGAACATCCGTATCTCTTTATAATATGGAAACATCTCAAACAAAAGAGCTTTATTCAGGAACTTCAATTGAAGATGCAGTTTTGCTGAATAATTCCACAATAATTGTTGCAAAAACTAGCTCTTCCGCTTCTGATTTTCCGCTCATTTCTGTTAATGTACAAACTGGAGAAACCGCACCAATTTCTGTAGAAGGTTTTGTCGCCTATTCTTTGAGTTATGATGAAAGCTCAACAAATGTATACGGAATCCTCATAAGAAGCGTTTCTGGAACAACATCAACCGAGGTATTTTCTTACAACTCAAAAACGGGGGCTATAAAAACGATTATGAAATTAAATGATGAAGATTCAAGCGCATTTACAGCTATACATTTGCCTAGTGTGTATTCAAATTTAGGAAAAAATCAGATAAACAGTTATAATACTCGTACAAACAAAACTTCGGTTTATAGACGAAGCGCGTCTATGCCGCTAAAACTCGCAAGTACGGGGAGCAGAATCGCAGTTTTAAATAGAGATGGCGGAATTTCTTGGTACAATCCATCTTCGCAAACTGCAATTGCAGATTGGTATCTTTCTGTAACAAATAATTGGTACGAATTTTAAAATATGGTGTTTGGGAAACTCACAAAAGGAGCTTCCCAAATTTTTCTTTAATTGAGTTTTATTCCACAGCCACGCAATAGGGCTTCTTTGTAGACTTCAATATATTTTTCAGCGGCAATATCCCAGCCAAAATATG
>CALCEK010000125.1 GCA_937900125.1 uncultured Treponema sp.
ATAAGCTAGTGACTGGAGTTCAGACGTGTGCTCTTCCGATCTCAATCAGTGCCATGAATACGCCAGAAACATAAAAGATGAAGACGAAAAATACTGCATGGGCAAATGGCAGAATTACAAAGTACCTTTTGTCTTTGCAACAAACGGCAGACCGTATCTTAAACAGATTGAAACAGAATCTGGAATCTGGTATCAAGACCTGAGAAAAGACACCAATATTCCGCAAGTCCTGCAGGGCTGGTATAGCCCGGAAGAGTTACTTGCAAAGTATAAGCAGAATGTCGATGAAGCAGATTTCAAGCTTTCAAATCTGCCCTATGATTTCCTCCGCGACCCGGACGGCCTTAATTTGCGCTATTATCAGTTGAACGCCGTAGAAGCTGTAGAAAAAGCTGTAATGAACGGCCAGACACGAATCCTGCTTGCAATGGCAACAGGTACGGGTAAAACACGAACTATTCTTGGTATGCTCTACCGCTTCCTCAAAGCAAACCGCTTCCGAAGAATCCTCTTCCTTGTAGACAGGACAGCTCTTGGAGAGCAGGCTCAGGATGTATTCAATGATGTAAAACTTGAAGACTTACAGCCCTTAAACAAAATCTACAACATAAATACGCTTGATGATATTGAGCTGGCAACTGAAACTCGAATCCAGGTTGCAACCGTTCAGGGCATGGTTGCCCGCATCATGAACGATGATAAAGAGAAAATCCCTTCGTCAGGTGACTTCGACTGCATCATCATTGATGAAGCCCACCGCGGCTATACCTTGGATAAAGAACTCAGCGAGGCCGAGCTTTTATACCGCGACCAGAATGACTTTATCAGTAAGTACAAAAAGGTCATCGAATATTTTGATGCCGTTAAAATCGGTTTGACGGCAACACCTGCTTTGCATACTACCCAGATTTTCGGCAACGCAGTGTATACCTATTCGTATCGCGAAGCCGTCATCGACGGTTATCTTGTCGATTATGATGCACCGCATATCATAAAAACTGAATTAAATCAGAATGGGATTCATCACGATAAAGGCGAAAAACTTGCAAGATACAATCCTGTGACAAAGGAACTCTTAAATCCTGAAGAACTGGAAGATGAGGTCGATTTTGAAGTTGAGGATTTCAACAAGAAAGTGGTTACCCCATCTTTTAATGAAGTTGTGCTTTCTGAAATCTCAAAATATATCGCCCCTGAAAGCGAAGAAAAGACGCTCTTTTTTGCAGTAAATGACCGTCATGCCGATGAAATCGTAAAACAGCTCAGAGATATTTACAAAGAACAAGAGATACCTGCTAATGCAATAGAAAAAATCACCTGCGCAATTGGAGACAGAACCAGGGTTCAGGATGCAATCAAGCGTTTTAAGAACGAGCATTATCCGACCATTGCCGTAACGGTCGATTTGCTTTCAACCGGCATCGACGTTCCTGAGATTACAAAGATAGTCTTCATGCGCCGCATAAAATCCAGAATCCTTTATGAGCAGATGTTAGGGCGCGCAACCCGCTTGTGCCCAAAAATCGGTAAAACTCATTTTGATATTTTTGATGCTGTTGATTTGAACGGAACAAAGGTTCAGCGGGCAAGCCTTGTAAATCCAAATACAATTCGTAACTTAAAAATTGCGCTTGGAAGCCACATTGTTGTAGTAAAACGCGGGGAAATTATCCCAAAAATTGAATCTGTACTTGAAAATGAAGAAAACACAAATCTTTTGCCGATTAAGCAGCCTGTTACGTGCGAAACTTGCGGAACAATGCTTGTAGACGAAGGCACTAGACTGTTTTGTCCGAACATTCATTGTGAAAAAAGGGTTCTTCATCAGATTTTAAAGTGGGTTTCTGTTGTTGATATTCGGGATTTTGGCGAAACACTGATTCGTTCTCTTTTTGCAGACAAAAAACTCAATTCAATTTCAAGCATTTATTCCCTAACTGAAGAAATTCTTACTCCGTATTTTTTAAATGACGAAAGTATTTCCCTTGAAAAAAAATCATTAGGTGCTAAAAAAGTCGCACTTTCTATACAAAATCATCGCTCAATTCCGCTTGCAAAATTTATTGCAGGATTTGACATTGAAGGCATTGGAGAAACTGTTGTAGAAAAATTGATTTCGCAAGGTTATAATAGTCTTAAAATAATCTTTGAATTATCTGAAGAACAAGTTGCACAAGTATATGGATTTGCCGAAATTATGGCAAAAACTTTTGTAAACGGAATAAAAGAAAATCGCGCAGAAATGGAAAATCTTGTTTCAAGCGGAACAATATTTGTTCAAGAAGGGAAGTTGGGCGGAAAACTTGAAGGAAAATCTTTTTGTTTTACGGGCGAACTTACCACAATGAAAAGAGCCGATGCGCAAAATCTTGTAAAATCAAATGGCGGAAGTGTAAAAACCTCTGTTGTAAAGGGTTTATCGTATTTAGTCACAAATGACACTTCGAGCGGTTCTGCAAAAAATGCAAAAGCGGCAACGCTAGGAATTCCAATTCTTAACGAAAAGGAATTCCTTGCACTTTTTAATTAGCAAATGTAAAATTGCTTGTAAAAAAATCGGGGCTAACTGGAACGCTTCCAAGTCGCATTTCCCAATGTAGATGAGGTCCTGTTGCAAGTCCCGTTGAACCGCTCAAGCCTAAAAGGTCGCCCTGCTGCACAATGTCGCCTTCTTTTACTTTTAATTCGCTCATGTGATAATACAAACTGTACAATCCAGGCAAATGCTCTACAACCACGCTCCAGCCAGTAGAAATTCGAAACTCAGCCATAACAACTTTTCCTGCCGCACAAGAAGAAACTGTTGACCCTTCAGGAACTCCATAATCGATTCCATTGTGCATTCCTGTAGATGACTTTCCATTTGTATAGGTATAAACACGACGGTCGGCAAAATATGAAGTTCTACGAGTTGCAGCTGTTGGAGGCGCAAAAGCTTCTGTTTGATAGACGGCAGTTGAATCAACGGTTGCAAGAAGCGCGTTTAATTTTTCAATTTGTTGCATTCGTTTAGTGCTTGTGTCTGTTTTTATATTGGTGTTTTGCTGGTCAAGCGGAATGGTTTCGCTAACAAATGTTTTATCTGTGAGCGAAAATGGCAACTCAAAACTCATCGCCTGCTCGCTGGCAATTCTGTAAGTAACCTTAAGACGAAAGTTATTATCTTTTTGCCACCAAGACGAAAGTGGAATCCCCGCAAGCATTGTTCGCACATTTTTGTTTGAATCTTTTGGAAGAAAATAAAAATCCGCTTTGTCAAGACGTTTTTCTCCCAAATACAATTCTAGCACCGCAGAAGAAGAATCAAGTCGATTTTTTTCGCTTTTTTTGCTATCTTGAACAAATTTCAGCCTTACAAAAACCGCATCTCCAGGACAAGATGTGTCATTGTAAGAAAGTTGAATGTCATAATTGTCGCCCGCAAAAGTGGCATCTTTTGCAAATGCAACAAAAGATAGCACGACAAATAAAAAAAGTGTAATTTTCTTTTTCATAAAAACCTCATTTTAAAAAATTTTTTGTGGAAATTGGCAAAACTTGTTAGCATTTCCGAATATCCGCAAGAATCAACTGCGGAGTTTCAGTTCCATTAAAGGAATTTCTTTCGATATGAAACAAAATGTCAACGTTATCCCCAACTTCAAAATCGCGGTGCAAACGTTCACCTTCATTCCAAAACAAACACGGCCATTTGTATTTTCCGCTTCCGATAGTAATTTTTAAATGCTGCTTTTCTCCTTTTCCCATCACAAAAGCATCTAAAATCGGAACATTTTTTGTCATAAAACAAAGCGAGGCGTTTTCCTCGCCAAAAGGTTCAAATCGGTCAGACACAGAAAGCAAAGCTGGCGTTAAATAATTTGCGGGAATTTCTGCGTCAACTTCAAAAATTCCCTCATGCGATTCAGAAAGCGTAATTTCTGCGGAAAGTTCTTGCACTTTTTGCTCAAACTCCTTTAAGCGTTCTTTTTTAAGACTAAATCCAGCTGCAAAATTATGTCCGCCGTGATTCAGAAAAATATCGCCAAATTTATCTAAAAATGCCGTTACATCGTAGCCGCGACAACTTCGCATTGAACCGATTGCATTTTCGTCTACAAAAGTTACCGCCATTGCAGGAACATCGTAAGTTTGCACAAGTCGTCCCGCCAAAATACCGCTAACACCGCGATTTATTCTGGAATCAATTACAACGCAAAGTTTTCCGTTATGTTTTGGAATTGAACTTTTCGCTTGAATTGAAGCATAATTCCAAGCGTCAACAGAAAGTTGTTTGCGTTCAACATTTAATTCTTGAATTTTTTTTGCCACCGCAAAGCGTTTTTCTTCATCTTGTGTCAAAAAAAGTTCCGCGCCAAGTTCCGGATGCCCAAGTCTGCCCGCTGCATTCAAATGAGAAACAATAACCCAACTTAAATCGGTAGAAGAAACACGTTTTCCCAAAAGATTTAATTTTGACATCAATTCCAAAAGTCCAGGGCGGATGCGTTTTGCATTAATTGACTGGAGTGCTTGTTTTACAAAAAGTCGATTTTCGTTTTGCATAGGCATTATGTCTGCAAGGGCAGCTAAGGCAACTAATTGCAAATCTTTTTCTTCTTGCAAAACGAATTCTGGATGTTGGATTTTTAACTCTTGCTGAACAAAGCTTACAAATATATTGTAAAATCCGCCGATTTCCGTTGGTGCGTGATTTCCATAATGGGCGATTTTAGAAAGTTCCTTGATTTTAGAAAGTTCCATTTTTGCCACTTGGGGAATCACTTTTGGAATCAATGTTTGTGCGTCAACAAGATTAAATTCAGCAGATACACCAAATGCTTTTTGCAATAATTGCCTAACTCGGTTTTCATTCCAAACAAAAATCAGTTGTCCGCGCAAAAAAGATTCCAATTTTGTTTCAGAAATCGCCGTTATTCCTTCTACAGTTTCAGAAAGTCGTGCAACAGGAATCAAATTTTTCACTTTAATACAATTTACAGAAAAGCTTCCATCAGTTTCAGTTAGGTCAAGAAGCGCAATTTCCTGATTATACCAAGAACTCCTTGTAAAACGTATAGCGGAAACAACTTTGTAAACAACAGCGCACCCAGAAATATCCTTAAACGGATAGCCCGAATCAGAAAGTTTTGGGTCAATTATCAAAGCGGGGGCGGGGAGACTTGCGGGCGGATTGTGATGGTCAAGGACAATTACGTCAAGCCCTAAATCTCCTGCGTGAGCAATTTCTTGATTATTCGAAATTCCACAATCGACTGTGATAATTAAAGAGCCGTAATCTTTAGCAAAATCGTCAACCGCCGCCATAGAAAGCCCATAAGCGTCATCTCCAGACGGAAGCCGATAGCGGACATCGATTCCTAGTGACTTTAGGCAATCAAAAAGCACAGTTGTCGCACTAATTCCATCAACATCTCGGTCTCCAAAAATGAGGACTTTTTCTTTTTCCTCAGCTGCACTAAGAATGCGCTCGACAACATCTTCCATTGAGCTAAACAAAAACGGATTATGCTGAAAACGCAAATCTTCTTCCATATAATAGAGAATATCTTTGCCTTCTATAATTCCGCGCCGCACAAAAATGCTTGCAGTTAGGGCATCTATATTGAATTTTTTTTGAATTGATTCGACTTTTGCAGTATCTAATTGATTTTTGTTCCAAACAGACATAATTTTAAGTATACAAAATTCTTAAAAAAAAAACTATGGGTTTACATAGGGATTTACAGAATTCCCAAACCGCTTTCTAGGGAATTAAGTTTTTTCCCAACAGCTTGCTCTATTAAAAAAAATACAAGGCGTTTTATTTCCCAAACATTTTCTGGAAGCAAAGTCATTGCCCTAACAGCCCCGGGCGTTTGTGTTTGAATTGCCCTAAGATAAAAAAGGCTTTTCTTTCCAAGCGGAAAATGAGCTTTCTCTGTGGAAACACAATTTGTACAAAAAAAATTCCCTGATTGTTCGTCGTAAACGCCCCCAACTTCACAAAGAGAATTTGAACAAAATGGGCATATTTCTATTTCGGGTTGAACTCCCAAAAGTCCCAAATATCGCCACAAAAATCTCAAAGTTCCAAGACGAGCATTTTTTTCATCAGACAAATCAATACCATCTAAAAACGCCCCAAAAAGAGTGTAAGCCGCCTCCGAATCGCCTGCGCCTTGCGTTTTAAGAATAATTTCAGCTGCCAAATTTGCCGCCCAAATTTTGTACAAATTATTTCTTAAATTTAAATGAAAAGATTCTACGTCAAAATCGCTTATTTTATAAAAATTTCGCACTTTGTCGTGATATAAATAAAGCTTTCCAGAATTAAAAATCTGCACAAGCGAGCGCATTTTGCTTTTTGCTCCACCGTATAACGTTGCATAAAAAATTCCATTTTCCCTAGAAAACGCAAGAACGCTACGATTTTGCTCCCCGCTTTTTTCAATGCCAATTATTGTAGCGTTGACCACTAAATTTCGCTCACCCATAAAAAGCATTTTACCCACATCGCAAAAGACTGTAAATGGAATTTTTTTTGTTCTGAAAAAATCGATTCTCGTATTCTGCAAAATTCTTCTATTGACTTTAAATTTATTTTAATATAAAATAATCTAGTTTAGAATTTTACGTCTAAATTCACCTTTTTTTTCTTGAGGTATAAAATGGTTTTTCCGCTTGAAGAATTGGCAAAATATAAAGGAAGCATCTACGAAATTACCGTAGCTGCAAATAGGCGTGCGTATCAGCTTGCAATGTTAAAAGACCCAGTTGTTGAAGAAAACAATGATAAAGTTGTAAGCGTAGCGGCACGGCAAGTTTTTACAAAAGAAGTGCAATTTAGTATTGACGACAAAAGATAGCGATGCAAAAAAAATGTCCTGTTTTGGTCATTTTTGCGCCAACCGCTTGTGGAAAGACTGCATTTGTTACAGAAATGTTTGGCAAAAGCAGTCTTTTTCCTTTTAAAGAACGAGCCGAAGTTGTTTGCGCAGACAGTCAAACTGTGTACAAAGGTTTAAACATTGGAACAGCAAAACCTTCTGAATCTGAAACGAATGAAATTCCGCATCACCTTTTAGACCTTATTTCTCCAGATGTTCAATTTGGTGTGGGCGAATTTATAGAAAATGCTGATAAAATTTGTGCGGAAATTTTTAAAAGACAAAAATTGCCGATTTTAGTTGGCGGTTCGGGATTTTACATAAAAAATTTTATTTTAGGGCTTCCGCAAACACCGCCTAGCGACCAAAAAGTGCGAGATTCTTTAAAAAAACGCCTTGAAAATGAGGGAAACGAAAAACTCTATGCAAAATTGCAAGAAGTCGATCCTGATTATGCAAAAAAAATCAGTAAAAACGATTTTTATAGGCTTTTGCGCGCTTTAGAAGTTTTTGAAATTTCAAATCGACCGCTTTCATCTTTTAAACTACCAGATAAATGTAGAGAACAATATGATTTTTGCACACTCATTTTAACTCGTCCGCGCGAAGAATTGTATGCAAGAATCAACGAAAGAGTAGAGCAAATGTTTAAGGCGGGTCTTCCGCTTGAAGTTGAACAATTACGCAAAAGCGGTTACACAAAAGAAAGTCCAGGGATGAAAGCAATCGGTTACAGTGAGTTTTTTATCCCAAATTATTCACAAGCTCAAATTAAGGAAAAAATCAAATCGCACAGCAGACGCTATGCAAAAAAACAGTATACATTTATGCAGGAAATTCCTAATGCAATAAAAATTCCCGCAGATGACTTACAAAAATTACAGTATATAATAGAAGATTTTTGCAAAAAACATCTTTCACTTTGGAATTGAGATTACAAAAGAAGTTCCTTGTTGCAGTTTTGATTTTACCGAAATCGTCCAGCCATGTGTGTCCACAATCGTTTTAACCACGCTAAGTCCGATTCCCATTCCTTGTTCGCGCCTAGAATTTGAACCTCGATAAAACAAATCATAAATATGCTCTAAATCTTCGTCACTAATTCCAAAGCCTGTGTCTTGTACAGAAATTTTTATATCTTGTTCGCTTTCTATAGCTGTTATAAAAATAGAATCCCCGTCTTTTGTATAGCGAAGTGCGTTGCTCAACAGATTTTCAAGTGCCCGCTGAAAAAGATTCTTATCCATAGGAATCATTGTTTGCGAACTTACCTGAATGTCTTTTGTAATGTTTCGATTATACACCTCGGCGGTATAAATTGCACTTTGGGCAAATTCCGACAAAAAAGGTTCTATAGGCACTTTTTCAAGTTTTTGTCGCCAATCAGTGTTATTCAATTTTACATAATTGATTAGGTCATTTATCATATTTTCTAGTTGTTCAGCTTTTGTATGAATTATGGAAAGTGATTTTTTTACCGAATCAAAATCGCCAGCAACGCCATCAGTAATTGCCTCTGTATATCCTTTTATTAGGGCAACTGGAGTGCGCAAATCGTGGCTAATTCCCATTATAAATTTTGTGTTTTTATCTTGAGAATCTTTTAAAGAAATCCGCATTTTCTCTAGGTTTTGTGCCAAATATGTAATTTCATTTGAATTTCGCCCTTTTTGCGGAGCTTCAATTTTTGTATTTAGTTCGCCTTGTGCAATTTTTTCAGTTGATTCTTCAAGAATCGTAATAGAAGAAGAAATTGTGCGCGAAAGGCGAATTATTAGAACAAGGCACGAAGTTTCAAAAATAAAAATTAAGGAAAAAATTATAATGTAAAATCCCGTAGGTCTTATGTGAGCGTCTGGAACCCGCGAGCGGCTTACAATTATAAACTTAAAGGGGTGCTCTCCGCGGGGTGTCCGCTGAAAATTTCTTGGCGATTGAAATTGATAATCATAATCGCGACTTGTGTTCCTAATAAATTCAAAAAGTTCCATTGGACTTAATTTTGTTCCCATTTTTAGTTCAGGAATATCGGAAATCAAAACAGAATAATCATAGTAAACAAGCGTTTGAACATTTGGGGGAATAGCTTCTAATTGTTCGCGCAAAAATTCCCAATCATTTTCATCAAAATCGGAAATCGCATTTAATTTGCGAATTTGTTTGTAGCTTTTTAAAAGATGCCGCTCTGGCAACGAAATATAATGGTACAGCGGCAAAGAACAAAAAGAAACAAGCGGAATTATGACTATTGTCAAAATTAACAAATTTAGTTGCGTTCTGATTTTCAAGAAAATGCCCCCAATTCTACTTGTTAAATTTATAGCCCATTCCAAACATAGTTATAAGGTAGCGAGGTTTTGTGGGGTCTTCTTCGATTTTTTTTCTGAGTCGCTGAATGTAAACGGCAACCGCAGTAACATCGCCGTATTGGTTTTTCCAAACATTGTTATAAATGACCTCTGGACTTAGGGCTTCGCCTGCGTGTCGCACGAGACATTCTAAAACCTCGTATTCTTTTGTGGACAAAGAAATTTTTTCTGCTCCCTTTTTTAACACGCAACTATTGCAATAAAGAGTGTAGGGACCAAAATTTAAGGTTTCTTCAACAGAAGCTTCGGTTGCTGAAAGTCTATTTAATTTTGCGTGAACACGTGCAACTAAAACTTTAGGGCTAAATGGTTTTGTAACAAATTCATCTGCACCGTAGCCAAGCCCAGTTATGATGTCTTCGTCAGCATCGCGTGCAGAAACAATTATAACAGGAATGGTTGTTTTGTATTCAGCTCTAAATTTTTTAAGAAAATCAAGTCCGCTCATTCCAGGAAGATTCAAATCAAGCAAAACTAAATCTGGAGAATAACCTGTTCTAAGATTTTCAAGTGCGCTTTCTGCGGTTTCACAAACAGAACTTTCAAATCCTGCATTTTCCATATACATTCCAACAAGTTGCGCCATCTCTGGAACATCTTCAATAATCAAAATTTTACTTTTCATAATTTTAGGGTATCGCTAAAAATCGTATAACTCAATATTTTTTTTGTTATATTTACCATTCATAACAGAAAATTAGTCAGCAATTTTAATGTAATCTCAAGTTGAATCTAATTTTTTCCGATAAAAATTCAGGCGAAATATGCGGAAAAATCAGCTAAAAGCACTTGACGCTTTTTAATTAAGCGTACATCATAGTATATAATATGGTAGAAGTTACGCGATTAGATGGCAAAAAGTTCTGGATAAACCCGCATTTAATAGAAAATATGGAACAAAATCCTGATTTAACGCTCTGTTTGCTTTCTGGAAAGAAAGTGGTTGTAAAAGATAGCCCAGAGCAAGTTATCGACAAAATTGTTGCATATCGCCGTAGGCTGGGAGTGTTAGAGCTAGGTAGCCAAGAATTGTAAAAGAGTAGAATTTTTACCGAGTAACAATTCCTTAAAGTTATCTTAAAGTGGGAGGATTTAATATATTATGGATATAGCAACGTTGATAGGCTTCATTGGTGGGGTTGTAGCTGTGTTCCTTGGTGTTTTTACATCTGGTGGTTCTATTATGGGAATTATCGATATTCCGTCTGTTGTAGTTACTATCGGTGGTTCTTATATGGCTTTGTTTATTAGTTCGCCTATGAACGAGGCAATAGGAATTTGGGGAATTATCGGACGTTGTTTTAAAACATTTGATTATGGCGAAAAAACGGCTGTCCAAAATATGGTAACTTTAAGCGAAAAAGCACGTCGAGAAGGTATTCTTGCACTTGAAGAAGGACTTGAAGATTTAGACGATGAGTTTTTAAAAGAAGGCTTACGCTTAATGGTTGATGGTCACGATGGTTCTAAAATCCGCGAAATTATGGAAAACGAAATTGCCCAAACAGAAAGTAGACACATGGAATGGGCAGGCGTTATTACCCAGTGGGCAGGTTATGCTCCTGGTTGGGGTATGATGGGTACCGTTATTGGACTTATTGGTATGTTAAACAACCTTGAAGATAAAAGTTCTTTAGGTCCAAACATGGCTGTTGCTTTGATTACAACGCTTTATGGTTCTATGCTTGCTAACTGGTTATTCGGACCGTTGGCAACAAAACTTATAGCTCAAAATAAACAAGAAATGAATGTAAAAGAAATGGTTCTTGAGGGTGTTCTTTCAATTCAGACTGGCGACAACCCACGTATTTTGGGACAAAAGTTACTAACTTATCTTGACCCCAAATCTCGAAAAGCTATAGAAGCCGAAGTAATGAAAGAATAAACTTATTCGGAAACTTTAAGTTTTAGAACAAGTTACTATGGAATGTGGGTTAAAAATTGTGCTATTTTGCGATTTTTAGCTCATCGACCTGAGCGAAACAAAATTTATCGAACAGGTCTAATAAGCTAAGAGGAAATAATGGGAAAAAAAGAATCCAAGGAACCAGCTAAACCATCAACCGCGTGGCAGGGTACTTATGGCGATATGATTACGCTTATGCTCTGCTTCTTTGTTATGCTTTACGACCCATCTGAAACCGATGCAGTTGCAATGGCAGCACTTTCTGCTTCAATACAAAACAACAACACTGGTGGTGGACAATCATTAAGTTTGGGCAGACTCTCTGATATGGGAAATACGATTTCCTCATTACCGTCTGTAGAGCGCGGACAATCATTAGGTCCTGCAAAGAAAAAAGCTGTTACTATTTTTGCGCCTGATGTAAAAACAAATAAAATCACTGTCACAAGTGATGAGCGGGGGCTTGTAATTTCGCTTGCTTCTGACGCATTTTTTCAAGAGGGAAGTGCGCGTCTTAATATTGATGAAACTCGCGATTCATTGTTAAGACTTTCTCAATTTTTTAACGAGCCAGATGTAAAAGGAAGATATTTTAGAATTGAGGGGCATACGGACAACACGCCTGTTTCGCTAACTGGAAATCCCGATAATTTTCCTAGCAATTGGGAGCTTTCTGCAACGCGAGCCGCAAATATTTTGCATTATCTTGCAGATTTTGGTGTAGATGAAGGGGCTTTTTCTATTGCAGGATACGCTGACACTCGACCAAAGTTTAAAAATGATACAGCGGAAGGGCGTGCATACAACAGACGTGTTGATATTATCGTCATAGATGAAGGTCATTTATGATATGGCTAACAAAAATCGTTTTTATTACAAAATAATGCTTTAAGTAAAAAAGAGTATTGCCGATATAAAAAATGATACAATAAACCTGTTCAAAACTTTAGTTTTAAGCAGGCTACTTTAGAATGGAGGATGTTATGGCAGACGAAGGTGCAGCAGACGACTTAGGTGCAGGCGACCTCGGAGGAGATGGGGCTGCTCCAGCAAAAAAAGGTGGTGGTCTAAAAGGCGCATTTCCGGCACTGCTGAAATGGGTCTTAATCGGTGTTGTAGCCGTTATATTTATAGTAACAATTGTTGTTGTTACAAATTTGATTATGAATCGCGGTGGAAAAAGCCAAACTGTAATTCCTGTAGGCGAAGAGTACACAGTTCAACGTGAAGTTTACGATTGGTATACTTCTCTTGACCAGATTCGAACCTCAACAAGCGACCCAATTCCTGCAAGTGTAGTAGTTCAAGTCGCTTTAGGCTACAAAAAAGATGATAAAACAGCTTCTACAGAAATTACTGCACGTAGAATTGAGATTATCGACTTTTTGCGTAGATTTTTTTCTGAGAAAACAGCCGAAGAACTTCGTCCACAAAACGAAGAAATTTTGCGGCAACAAATTCGTAATCAAATTAACGATGACATCTTGAGCAACTCAAGAATTCGTGATGTTCGGTTTACAACTAAGGATGTAGTGCAGCAATAATCAGTGCTGCTTTAAGGTGGGATTAGGGAATGAATGAAGTTCTATCGCAGGATGAAATAGACCAGCTTCTTCAAGCAATAAGTTCTGGAGAAACAGAATCCGATGATTTTAAGCCGGTATCGGACACTCGTCGTATCAAAATTTACGACTTCCGACGCCCCGATAAATTTTCAAAGGAACAGATTCGTACAGTTTCTAATATGCACGAAACATTTGCGCGTCTTACAACAACAAGTCTTTCTGCACAATTGCGAACGCTTGTTCACGTACACGTTGCATCTGTTGACCAGTTGACTTACGAGGAATTCATCCGTTCCATTCCAACACCTACAACATTAGCGGTTATAAATATGGATCCGCTAAAAGGAAATGCAGTTCTTGAAATTGCTCCAGAAATTACATTTATCATAATTGACAGATTGTTTGGCG